>JAQBOH010000085.1 GCA_028288125.1 Mucilaginibacter sp. | reverse complement strand
GCTTTTTTCCAAAGTATCGGCTATACCTACAACGAGCTGGGCTGCTGCTGAGCAGCAGCCAGCCGCTATTTGCCATGCAGCTGTATTATAATACCGGCACCAGCAAGCAGTACAACGGCAATATCGCTTACCGGTATTACGGCACGCCAGGGGCATTAAATACAAACTATGCGACAGCTATGATAAGCTGAACCGGCTGACGGGCGGCACTTCAAGCGACAGTTTTAACGAAATGGGCATTACCTATGTATCAATACCATTTAGGCGACAACCTGGGAAATACAAGGGTGACCTTTGGGCTTTACCAGCAGGATGATTATTACCTTTTTGGGATGGAAATAACTATCCTGTATTTTTTGCTGTTATTCTGTACTGTTCGGGTGAAGTGCCGATAAATTTTTTAAATATCCTTGAAAAATAATAAGGATCGTCATACCCAATTTCTGAAGCCACTGTTTTTATTTTACTGCCATTGGCATATAGTAGCTGGCAAGCCTTTTGCATTTTTAAGTGAATAAAATAATCAATCGGGGGCATGCCTGTAGATTTGCGAAAGAGATTTGAAAAATGTGATACAGATAACCGATGCATAACCGCCATGTCTTCTACCGTCAGCTTTTTGCTTAAATTATTGCGCATGTTAAGTACTGTTTGGGTGATGATGTCGCCCTGCTCATTTTTCTCAATGGCGATATGGCGTTCGGGGAATAAAAATGTAGCGATCATGTGATACAGGCAAAAGCAGGCGCTGCAGAGGTTTTCAACGCTATAACCCATTTCCAGCGTCTGATAGATGTTCTGCCATATTTCAATCGCTTTTTCATTGAACGGGACATTTACGGGTCCCTGTGCAATATTTAAATTAAGGGATTTGTTAAAACTATTTATGTCATGGCCTGTAAAATGTACCCAGTATATTGTCCACGGATCCTGCTCATCCGACCAGTATCGTAAATAACATTCAGTGGCGGGCAGTAATATAAATTGATTTGAATGTACTTCGAAACGTTTATTATCTAAAATGTAATGGCCTTTCCCCTGCAGGCAATAAATAAGAATATTGTCTTCACAGCCTTTTCTACGCTCCCGGTAATGAAAAGCGGCTTTAGGGAAATAGCCAATATGTGTTATATGTAAGGGGAAAAGTATAGGGTATCTTTCTTTGACATCTTTCCATACTTTTTGGGGAATACTGATCAACCTTTCTCCCTCAAAGCCGTCACGTTTTTTAAAGCTGCTGCTCATTCAATAATAATTATGGTTTTTAATGGAATATTCCATTAAAGTAGCGGTTAATAATTTAATGTGCTATAATAGATAAAACAATTTATAAAAACAACCACTTATCCTGCTTATAAATAGTCATTTGTAATTCTTATTTAAATAAATGGCATTTATTTTTTTATTTCCGTTTAAAATCGAATAGTCCATTAAAATAAATGTTTTACCTATTATAACACAGGTTGCACACCGCTATTTTTGCTCCTGCCTAACAACCAATAAAACCGCGAACAATAGCAGCCGGGAATAAACCACCCGGTTGTTTGCAAAAAAAATTTAATTCATCCCATACGATCACTTAATAATATGCTATTAAAAAACAAGGTAATTTTTTTAACAGGTGGTACCGAAGGTATTGGCTTTGAATGTGCCCGGTTATATCATAGTGCCGGGGCAATGCTCAGTATCATATCCGATTCAGAAGAAAGCATTCATAAGGCAGCTACAACGCTACCGGGAAATGATATTATTTTTATCCGCGCCGATGTATCAAAGGCAAATGACATAAAAAGCGCAATTGCAGAAACGATAAATAAATTCGGCAAAATAGATGTGATCCATAATAACGCCGGCATATCAAATCCGTCGAAAACTGCCGATGATACGACAGAGGCCGAGTGGGACCGTCTTTTTGAAGTAAATGTAAAAGGCGTTTATAATACAACAAGATTCGGTATCAATGAGCTTAAAAGAACCAGGGGAAATATCCTGAACACAGGAAGTTTGGTAGGGGATATCGGACAGGAGATCCATGCGGCCTATAGCGCTACCAAAGGCGCCATAAATGCATTGACAAAATCCATGGCGCTTGATTATGCGCCTTTTGGTATTAGGGTAAATGCGGTTGCACCTGCGGGGGTTTGGACCCCTATGCTGCGTACATGGAGCAAGCAGCAGCCGGATACGGCAATGGTTGAAAACTACCTCGACGAAATACATGCGCTTGGTTATTGTCCGGAAGGAGATGTGGTAGCGGACGCTTGTTTATTTCTCATATCCGATCATGCCAGGTTTATTACCGGTTGTATACTTCCTGTAACCGGCGGCGCCGAATTAGGCTATCGCCGCCCCATCAATCAGCCCATACAGGAAAATCTTATTTAAATATGATAAAACAGATTAAGGTAGACGATATACGTTATGCTTTGGATGGCAGCGCAGGCAGCGACGCTGTACATCAAAATCCGTTATATTCATACGCAGTAACCAGTTTAGTTGACGACAGCGGCTTAACAGGTATAGGCTTTGCTTTTACCTTGGGGGAAGGCAACGACCTGGTGTGCAAGGCGGCGCTTTATTATGCCAGCAAGTTAACCGGCAAAGATATAGAAGAAATAATGGCTAATTTTGGCAGCTTGTTTCAACAACTGTCCAACGACCAGCAATTCAGATGGCTCGGGCCGCATAAAGGTGTGGTGCACCTGGCCCTTGCCTCTGTCACAAATGCCTGTTATGACCTTTGGGCTAAAAAACGAGGTGTGCCTTTATGGAAACTGTTAATAGATCTGTCGCCCGAACAGATTGTTGCAACGCTTGATCTTTCCTATCTCGAGGACGAATTAACAGCCGGGCAGGCCGTTGAAATGCTCCGGTCACAGCGATCGACACAGGCTTTGCGCGAGGATATATTGCAATCGGGCTATCCGGGATACGACACTTCGATCGGCTGGTTCAATTATTCCGACGAAAACGTGCGTGAAAACTGCAAAAAAGCTATCGCGGAAGGCTTTACAGCCATGAAGCTGAAAGTAGGCTCGGCTGATCCGGAAAGGGATATCCGCCGTGCACATATGGTAAGGGAAGTTGCCGGTAACGATGTGAAGGTGATGCTGGATGCCAACCAGCAATGGAACCTGCCGCAGGCCATTTCTATTTGTAACAAGCTTAAAAGCATGGACCCGTATTGGATCGAAGAACCCACCCATCCTGACGATGTGCTGGCGCATAAAACCCTTGCCGATGCGATCGCGCCGGTGAAGCTGGCTTTGGGTGAACATGTTCCGAACAGGATTATTTTTAAGAATTATTTGCAAACAGGTGCTGCCTCGTTTATACAGGTTGATGCGGTTAGGGTAGGAGGCGTAAGTGAGTTTATTACAGTAAGTTTACTATGTAAAAAGCATGGGATACCAGTAGTTCCTCACGTGGGCGATATGGGGCAATTGCATCAGCACCTGGTTATATTTAATCATATTTCAATGGGGCACCAGGCTTTGTTTTTAGAGCATATACCGCATTTGCAAAAGCATTTTACTTATCCGGTGCAAATTATAAACGGGGTATATAAAACGCCGCAGCAACCTGGAAGCAGCTGCGATTTGGTGGTTTTGAATAAATAAGCATTTAATATATTTGACGGATAAAATGATACATACTCCTGATCTGATTATAAGTATCCTTTATATCGTCCTCATCTTTATCATCGGTTTATGGACCGGGCTGCGTCACAAGCACAAAACCCGTAACAATAACAATAATGCAGGCGAGTATTTTTTAGCCGGGAAAAAGCTTCGCTGGCCAATGATAGGGCTGGCATTATTTGCAACAAATATTTCGTGTGTACACCTCGTTAGCCTTGCGCAAAGCGGCTTTGATACGGGGTTGCTTAATGGTGATTTTGAATGGATGGCAGCATTCACCTTAATATTGCTGGCCCTCTTTTTTGCGCCGTTTTATATCCGGTCCGGCGTTGCTACACTGCCTGATTTTTTGGAAAAACGTTACGACCGCGCCAGCCGCGACTGGCTTGCCATGATATCAGTAGTGTCAGCGGTGATTATCCATATCGGCTTCTCATTGCTGGCGGGCGGCATTGTATTACACACGCTATTCGGCGTCAATTTGTACACAAGTGTAATGGCAATAGCTGTTATCACTACGATTTATACGGTGGTGGGTGGGTTAACAGCCGTTGTGGTGACAGAATCCATCCAAACTATCGTGCTTTTATGCGGGGCGATAGTCATGAGCGTGACAGCCTATAATAAAATGGGAGGTTGGGAACCGATGATAAATACGTTGCAGCATGCAGGCCAGCTGAATAAATTATCAATGCTCAGGCCCAGTGGCGACGCAAGCAATATGCCGTGGTATTCTGTCTTTTTAGGCTACCCCATTTTAGGTATATGGTATTGGTGTGCCGATCAAACCATTGTACAGCGTGTATTAGGTGCAAAGGATGAAAACCATGCCCGTGTCGGCCCATTATTTTGCGGGTTCATAAAAATCCTGCCCGTTTTTATTTTTGTTATGCCGGGTTTGTTTGCTTATACGCTTTCGCAAACCGGGCATTTAGATATATCCGCATTAAAAGCCACACATGCAGGCAAGGAAGTTGTTGAGAGCAAAGGCATTTATACATTAATGATAACCCAGCTCATTCCAACCGGTTTAGTGGGCGTGTTGGTTGCAGCTTTATTGTCCGGTTTAATGAGCCAGATATCCGGTGCGTTAAATGCTATCGCCACATTGGTGAGCTATGATATTTATAAACGCCGCAAGCCACAAGCCAGTGATACCAGCCTTATAAATGTTGGAAAAATTACCGCCGGGGTAGCATTGGTAATCTCGTTAGCATTGCTTCCGCTGCTTAATAATTACGAAAGCATTTTTAACGGGTTAAATGACATCATTGCGCACATTGCGCCGCCAATCACCTGCGTGTTTTTACTTGGGGTATTTTGGGAAAAGGCTTCGGCTATATCAGCTAAGTATACATTATGGATAGGGTCGGCGCTAGGGGTGACCGTTTTCGCTATCAGCAAATTATATCCTGATACTGTTATCGGCAGGGTGCCTTTTATGATGATGGCCTTTTATTTATTCTGCATGTGTTTTATCATGCAGGTAATCCTTTCTTATTTGTTTCCCGTACAACACACCAAAGAAAGTGCCCGGTTGTTCTGGAAATCGCCATGGGAGCCTTTGCGCGGCGCGGCATGGAGCGGTTTAGGCAATTACAAAACTTTGTCGGTACTGCTTATACTTATTATGTCTGTGCTTTTTTGGATATTCAAATAAATTCGGGCAATTTATTTCGGGTTGGTTGTATAATCCATTAGTTTTATCCAGCTAATAACTTATTTCTTCCTTATTTGCTATTTCGAGCTATGCTGACGTCTTTTAGAAATCCACCTGTATAATAAATTTGTTATAAATAATAGTATAATCCATTAAATTTAAAGGTTTATCCATTTCAGAATCATCTTTTGAGCAATAATTTTACTAAACCAATTAACCCATATAAACCAATAGTGCATGCAAAAGATTTACTTACGTCAATAAAAGAAACTGTCAGGTACACACTTATTTATTAAATAATGTTTGCCTTCGCCCCGGATATTTGGTAAATGTTAATTACCAAAAAAAGATTCCGGAATACAGTCACAAACAGCGCGATATTTATCAAAGATGATCACATGCAGTAAAACTGTATATGGAAATTCTCTTGCCTTTTTGTTCGGTACTATTTGCACAATAAACCAACGATAACCTTTATATATGAAACAATTTTACAAATTCACCAAACGTTTATGGGGTATCAAAACCCCGCTTAGCCGGGTACCCGGTTTACTCCTTCTGGCCGTGTTGTTCAGTATGATGACGCTTGACGCCCGCGCACAGGGACTAAGCGTAAACGGAACAGTTTCCGATTCGCTGGGCATGAAAATATTTGGCGCCAACATTTCCGCGGTTGGTAACAAGGCCATTCATGCTGTCACCGATATTAACGGAAAGTTTGCCTTGAGTGTACCTGACGGTACGGTATTAAATATATCGCATGTGGGCTTTTTCCCGCAAAAAATGACGATAACTGCCGATAAGCATACCTTTAATATTATCCTTATCGAATCCAGCACCCAAGCGCAAGAAGTTGTTGTAACGGCTTATGGTAAAAAGGAAAGGCGGGAGGCCATAGTCGGATCGGTTACTACTATAAAGCCCGAGGAATTAAAGATACCTGCCAGTAACCTTACCAACGCGCTTGCAGGCCAGATAGCAGGTATAATAGCCTATCAGCCAAGCGGGCAACCCGGACAGGATAATGCGCAATTCTTTATAAGGGGGGTTACAACATTCGGCTATAACAAGAGCCCGTTGATCCTGATAGATAACGTTGAGTACTCAAGCAATGATCTCGCCCGCTTACAGGTAGACGATATTGCCAGCTTTTCTATTTTAAAGGATGCCAGTGCGACGGCGCTTTACGGAGCACGCGGAGCCAATGGTGTTATACTGGTTACTACCAAAGAAGGCAAGACAGGAAAAGCTGTTATTAATTTCAGGTACGAGAACTCCATTTCACAATCGGCCCAAACGCTGCAGCTGGCAGATCCTATAACTTACATGCGGCTGTTTAATGAAGCGACAACTACCCGCGACCCGTTAAGCCCGCTGCCATTCTCTGAAAATAAGATCATCAATACCCAGGCCACGTTAAATCACGCACCTGGCAGTAATCCATATGTGTACCCGGCTGTCGACTGGCTCAATATGCTGTTCAAAAAATCAACCCTTACACAACGGGCGGATATGAGTGTAAGCGGGGGGTCCGATGTTGCCCGCTATTTTGTTTCCGGCTCATACAGTTTAGATAATGGTATACTCAAGCAGGATATCCAGAACAATAATAATAACAACGTCAATTTCAGAAATTATCAATTGCGTTCAAACATTAACATTAACCTTTCTAAAACGACAGAGCTTGTTGTTCGCCTGGAGGGAATGTTTAATGAATACAATGGCCCGTTAACCACTGATGCGTCATTTCAAACCGACCTATATAATGTAGCTGTACACACCAGCCCGGTATTGTTCCCGGCATTCTTTCCGGCAGATTCGGCCAACCGGAATACAAAACATATTTTGTTTGGTAATGTTGGCGGCAATAACAGCATACAGTATAATAACCCATATGCTGCTTTATTACGCGGGCACAAAAATTACTCCGAATCAAGATTGTCTGCCCAGCTTGAACTTAACCAAAATTTGAAATTTATAACGCCGGGCCTTTCTTTCCATGGTTTGTTCCATACTAATCGTTATGCCTACTTTGAATCACAGATGGGATATTCTCCATTTTATTACAACGTAGGGAGTTACGACAAAACATCAAACCAGTATACGCTTCAATGGCTGAACCCGCAGCCAACCGGGAATAATGTGGCCACAGAGTATTTATCATACTATCATGACCCGGGTACTGACAATATGAACACGTATGTTTTTTTCCAGGGTGTGTTAGATTACAGTAAGCGGTTGGGAGATCATAACATAAGCAGTTCACTGATTGCCACGGAGCAGCAAACAATTTATTCAAATGCGCAGAATCCTGTGACCAAGCAGCAAGATTTGCAATATTCATTGCCCTATCGCAATGTAACCGTAGCAGGCCGGGCGACCTACTCTTTCAAAAGCCGGTATTTTTTAGAGTTTAACTTTGGTTATAACGGAACAGAACGTTTTTCTGCTGATCACCGGTTTGGATTTTTTCCAACGCTCGGGGCATCATGGATCGTATCTGAAGAAAAATTCTGGACCGGTACTTTATCAGATATCATTTCACGGTTAAAGGTGCGTGCAAGCTATGGATTAGTGGGTAACGATAATATTGGCTCACAAAGATTTTACTACATTTCAAACGTAAACCTGAATGGCGGAAATCCGGCTACCTTTGGCACCAATAACAGTTACACACGTAACGGCGTTTATATTAATAACTATGCTAATCCAGCTATTACCTGGGAAACATCAAAGCAGGCTAACCTTGGCCTTGAGTTCACCGTGTTGAAAAACTTGAATATAGTTGCCGAGGTTTACAAATATCACAGGTACAATATTTTACAGGAACGCACGTCATTGCCTTCAACAATGGGACTTGAAGCCATCGATCCCAATACTGGCCTGCCAAACGTTGCCGCCAACATCGGTACAGCCGATTCAAAAGGTATCGATCTCCAGGCGGATTATAAGCAAGTATTCAACAAAAACTTCTGGATGCAGGGGCGCGGTAATTTTACCTACGCCGTAAGTACCTATGGTAAATTTGAGCAACCTCAGTATAATGAAGCTTATCGCTTACAATCAGGACAAGAGATCGGCCGTCAATACGGCTACGTAGCAGAACGACTATTTGTTGATGATAATGAAGCGAAAAATTCGCCAACACAGATCTTTTCAACCAACGGCATACCGCCGATGGGAGGAGATATAAAATACCGCGATCTGAACGGAGATGGAAAGATAGACGGGGCAGATCAAACGTTTATAGGCTATCCTACAGTTCCCGAAATTGTTTATGGCTACGGACTTTCAGCAGGATATAAGAATTTTGATCTGTCAGCCTTTTTCCAGGGGCAGGCACACGTGTCGTTTTTTATTGACCCAAGCCGGGTTAGTCCATTCATTCAAAGTCCGGACCCATATATATATGGTAACACACAGTTGTTACAGGCATTTGCTGATAACCACTGGTCAGAGAGCAATCAAAATCTATATGCTGAGTATCCCCGGTTGGGCGTAACAGGCAACCAGATAGAGAACAACCGCCAAACAAGTACATGGTGGATGCGCAATGGCAGTTTTATGCGTCTTAAATCACTTGAAGTAGGTTATACATTGCCTGCATCTCTTACCAAAAAAATAAGTGTCACCAAATGCCGTATATATTTTAATGGCTTAAACCTGTATACCTGGGCGCCATTTAAATTATGGGATCCTGAGCTTGGCGGTAACGGATTTGCTTACCCGATACAGAAGGTGTTTAACATGGGTATAACTGCAACCTTATAGGTTATTATAAATTATAAGATTATGAAAAAATATTATAAAGTTTTATTACTGATCACGCTCGTTTTATCGGGCGTATCATGTAAAAAATATCTGAACGTTGTTCCTGATAATACAGGTACGCTGGATTATGCTTTCAGGAACCGTAACGAAGCGGAAAATTATCTTTTTACCTGTTATGCTACTTTGCAGCAACTATATGATCCTACGGCCAATGCAGCATTTACGACATCATCCGAGATCATTTATCCCAATAACTTAACCAATCACCCGCTTATGGAAACCGGGTTTAACCTCATCCGGGGAACCCAGAGCAGCGCTAATGTGGGCCTTAATTTCTGGGATGGAGAGAACGGCGGACAGGCTATTTACAGGTCTATACGCAGGTGTAATATTATGCTTGATAATATTAATCAGCCCGTTGACCTTTCTCAGGCAGAAAAACAACGCTGGATAGCAGAAGTGAAATTCCTGAAAGCTTACTATCATTATTACCTGGTGCGTTTATATGGGCCGATACCCATTATTAAAACAAACCTCGATATTACAGCAACCACCGAACAGGTACGTGTAGCCAGATCACCGGTTGATTCTGTATTTAGTTATATCGTACAATTACTTGATGAGGCGGCGCCTAATTTGCCCGCTGTTATTACTAACCAGGCACAGGAATTAGGCAGGATAACTTCAGTAATTGCGCTGTCGGTTAAGGCAGAAGTTTTAGCCACACAAGCAAGCCCTCTGTTTAACGGAAACCCTGATTATGCAGGTGTTAAAAATAAAAACGGTCAGTTGCTTTTTTCAACTGCCGTTGATGTATCAAAATGGCAAAAGGCGGCTGATGCTTGTAAAGCGGCGATTGATGCCTCCGCCGCGGCGGGGTTGAAATTATATAAATTCTCTGCGACGGCAATAAGTGTCCCTGATTCTCTAACTAAAGTTTTAACCGCGCAAAATGCAGTAACTGAAAAATGGGATCAAAACCCCGAACTGATATGGGCGCTAAATCCAACTTTTCCGTGCCAGGGTTATGCCACGCCCCGGATGACTCCGGCATCAGCTGTAAATATATTTTCGAATCCATCAACCTTTGCAGTACCGATTGCGACAGCCGAGCTTTTTTATTCGGATAAAGGTGTACCCATCAACGAAGATAATACCTTTGATTATGCAAACAGGTTTGGTTTGCGCACAGGCGACAATGCCAGCCGGTTTTATATTGCCAACGGGTACACAACGATCAATGACCATTTTAGCCGCGAACCAAGGTTTTATGCGAATATTGCTTTTGATGGCGGAATTTGGTTTGGGAATGGAAAAACAACGACAAATGACATGTATCATGTTGAAGCGCGCGGTAACACCTCGTTGGCGGGCCCTAAAGACTTGAACACTTTAAATATTACCGGCTATTGGCCGAAAAAGCTGGCTAATTATCTTTCCGTTTATGACAATGGTTTTGCATCGATAGAATTTCATTTGCCTTTAATGCGGCTTGCGGGTTTATATTTATTGTATGCAGAGGCCTTAAACGAAGTCAGCGGCCCATCTCCGCAGGTATTTACTTATATCGATATGGTAAGGGCCCGTGCCGGGTTACAAGGTGTACAGCAGGCATGGACCACTTATTCTAAAAACCCTTCAAAATTTTCAACGAAAGCCGGCTTAAGAACCATCATTCACCAAGAGAGAAGGATTGAGCTTTGTTTTGAAGCGCAAAGCGGCTGGGACCTGCGCCGGTGGAAAGAATTGCAGGGCGTACTAAGCAGTCCGCTTCAGGGTTGGAATATTTATGAAACTGACGCCAGTAAATATTACACTCCCCGTACGGTTTTAATACCCATTTTCGGGCTGCAAAATTATCTATGGCCTATTAAGGATAATGACCTGATAGTCGATAATAACCTTGTGCAAAATCCTTATTGGTAGCAGTGGACTGAATTCAATTCATAAATTTAAATAATTGAACGTGATGATAAAGATCAAAAAACATTTAAAGCAATTACTGCCGGTATTACCGCTGATGCTTATTATTTTATTGGGTTCCTGTAAGAGGAACGATGGTTTTAATACACCGGTTTCCGGCGATCAAACAAAACCCGGAGTGATCACAGGTGTAAAAGTTAAAAATTTGAATGGTGCGGCATACATAACCTATAACTTGCCCAATTCTACGAATCTTTTATACGTTATGGCACAATATAACATCAACGGAAAGACGGTTCGGCAAACCAAAGCAAGTTATTACACCGACACTGTGTTGGTTGACGGCTTTGCCAAAAGCAAGGATTACACCGTAACCCTTTGGTCGGTAAGCCGGTCTAACGTACAATCCGATCCGGTTACAGTAACCGTGCACCCTGATACCCCGTATTACCAACTGATAAAGCCAACAATTCAATTAGCTGCTGACTTTGGCGGAGTGAATGTAAAAGGCTTAAATCCGGCTAAAAAGGATATCGGCGTAATTTTAATAGCGCTTGATAATTCAACCAAGGCGCTTGAGGTGCAGGATCAGCATTATACAAATGTTGATACGATAAACTATACGGTACGTGGTTACGCGGCAGCCCCAAGAAAATTTGGTGTTTATGTTACCGATAAATTCGGGAATGTTTCTGACACGACTATTTTAACGATAACCCCAATATTTGAAACATTAATTGACAAAAGCAAATTCTCGGTCTATAGATTGCCAACTGACAGCCCGACAGCCTACGGATGGGAAGTTCCTTATTTATGGGATAACAAAACTGATGATTACTCCGCTGGCTGGCATACTGCCCCGGGCGGCCCGCAACCTATGCAGGTAACATTTAGCATGGGCGTGTCGGCCCAGTTAAGCCGGTTTATTATGTGGGAAAGGCCTGGTCAATATGCCTACGCTCATGGCAATCCACGGGATTTTTCAATTTGGGGTTCAAATAAGCCCGCTCCGCTGGATGCGCTGTTACCTCAAACGGCCTCTGTAGGAACTGTTGTCGGAGATTGGATTGATTTAGGTAATTACCATTACCCGGATCCACCATCAGGGCTTACGCCGGGCTTCACAAATGCTGCTGATGCCGCATTTGTTGCTGCGGGTGTTAATTTTAATTTCCCTCCGGGCACCCCTGTGGTAAGATATTTCCGCATGCTGGTTCATGACACCTGGTCTGGCGGTGATTTTGCCCACATGATGGAATTCTCAATTTATGGTAAGCCTCAATAACATTTATTAATGTTTAAATAAAAAATTATGAAACCAATCTTAAAAATATCGATAATACTGATGCTGGTCGCCGGCTTTATCAGTTGTGTAAAAAGAGATACCGAGTTTAAGAAATTTTTAAATGGAACTGAACTGGTATATCCCGGAGTTGTGAATAATCCGCACTCACATCCCGGTAATTTACGGGTGCAGCTGCAATGGAACCCAAGCCCGGATCCAAGTATTGTGAAGTATATGATCTTCTGGAATAACAAAGCAGATTCGCTCACTTTTACCTCATCAGACCATAACCCTGCTGATACCTTAAAGGTCATTGTACCGAAGCTTAACGAATACTCTTATTCATTTGTCGTTTACTCGTATGATGCGAAGGGAAACAGATCTATTCCGCTTAATATTAATAATGTGAAAGTGTACGGTCCGAATTACCAGGCGGGCCTGGTAAACAGGTCATTTAAGGCATCAAGCCCTTACACATTATCTCCAACCAATGATGTAACGCTCAACTTTTACAAAATTGATACAGCGAGCGAATCGTTCAGTTTTGCGCATAATATTTCTACTACCATCAGGTACACGAACAAAAGCGGGCTGGTGGTAACAAAACTATTGTACAGGGACAGCACCATTACATTAACCGATTTTAAACCGGGATCAACATTGGATTACAGGTCGTCGTACGTGCCGGTAAAGGGCGCTATCGATACCTTTAATGTGAATAATTTTACAATGTTCCCGCAAATAATCATTAGCGCGCCTTGCGATAAATCGATATTCGCCAAAGTTAAGCTGCCCAATGATATGAACCCGTATCAATCAAGCACAGACATAGACAAGCTTTGGGACGGAAGCGTTGGCCCGCAGGGGTATCCCAACATATTTCATAGTGACGGTGCACATCCGTTGCCCCAGACATTGACTTTTGATATGGGTAAAATATACAATAGTTTAAGCCAGATAGAGGAGACCGGCCGTAATTGCTGCCATAACCCCGACGATTTTGAAGTATGGGGTATCGCCGATATTACCAATGCGGCAACCACCCTGCAGCCAAACGACCCGGGCTGGTACGCCGAATCAATTGCAAAAGGATGGACGCTGCTCAAAGAGGTTAAAAGGACCGATGACGGACAGGCCGCATTGAAATTCGTCCTTGACAATATGACCACTCCGGTTCGCTATATTCGCATCAGGGTTAAACACAACTCCGACAATGAAGGCAGCTACACCAATATGAGTGAGATCACCATGTTTTATCCTCAATAAATCCCAAACCGTATAACTTTAATACATCAATCAGTCATTCAAATAGAATGACTGATTGATTTTTAAGCGATTAGTCGTGCATAATGCAGGTATATAAACTAAATTGAATGGTTTATCCATTTTTGTAATTTCAGCCTCTGTATATATTTAACTAACCAGTTTAAATCAAATAATGAAATGCCGGGGTATATTTTAGCCATTACAAGGCCATGTTCTAAGCTGATCTTGACTATAATTCTTGTTGGTGCTTTCCGGTTTGTAAAAGGCCAGAGCAAACCTGCAGCCGACATCTTGAAGGGGTTTGAAAAAACAACTTTTGTAATAGACGGGCACCCCGCTTATTACGTAAAACCAGCGCATGCCTTACCCGGAAATCCCTGGGTTTGGCGATCATCTTTTCCGGATTGGCACACGGATATAGATAGTATCCTGCTTTCAAAAGGTTTTTATGTTGCGTATGTAAGCGTTGATGATCAGTATGGAAGCCCGCAATCTTTACAGGTTTGGGATCAGTTTTATAGTTATTTAATCACCAAATTATCATTTGCTCCCAGGGTTGCCCTTGAGGCGGTAAGCCGAGGCGCCCTGTATGCCTACGGTTGGGCGAAACGAAACCCTGATAAAGTTACCTGTATATATGGGGAAACCCCGGTATGCGATTTCAAGAGCTGGCCTGGCGGCAAGAAAAAAGGCCCGGGCGATACGGCTTCATGGCGGCAGCTTAAGATGGCCTGGCATTTTACCGAAGAGCAGGCCATGGCGTATAATGATAATCCAATTGATAATTTGGAAGGACTGGCATCATTCAGGGTACCTGTATTGCATGTGATAGGCTTAAATGATAAATTGGTCCCGGCCGTTGAAAATACATACCTGTTTGCTCAACGATACATAGCTGCCGGCGGCCCGATGAGCATTTACCCGGTTACCATCGGCCCGCAGGAACTGCAGGGCCACCATTTCCCTATTGACAGGCCGGATTATTATGCGGCATTTATTTTCAATAACTCATTCCCTGTGAAAAAGACGCTGTCTTATGATAACTACTATAAGAAAGCGGGTGGATTAAAAGATTTTTATCATGTTGTAATAACTCAAAAGGAAGCTACAGTAACTTTTCTTGGCGGATCGATCACTTATAATCCGGGCTGGCGGCAAAAGGTATGCAGGTATCTTACAGAGCGGTTCCCCGATGTGAAATTTCATTTTATATCCGCAGGTATTCCTTCGTTAGGAAGCCTCCCGCATGCCTTCAGGCTGCAGCGCGATGTGCTGGATTCGGGAAAAACTGATCTTCTTTTTGTTGAGGCGGCTGTAAACGATAAGGCAAATGGCACAGATAGCATTACCCAGGTGCGCGCATTGGAAGGCATCATCAGGCACGCCAAAAAAAGCAATCCCGGAATGGATATCGTGATGATGGCTTTCGCCGATCCTGAAAAAACGAATGATTATAATCAGGGTATCGTACCAACCGAGATCAGAAATCATCAGTTAATATCGCAGTATTATAATCTCCCGTTTATTAACCTTGGCAAGGAGGTAAGGGATAAAATGAATAATAAGGAATTTACCTGGGCCGATGATTTTAAAGACCTCCACCCGGCAATTTTTGGGCAGGAATTATATTTTGCCACGATTAAAAGTCTGCTTCAGGATTGTTTTGATCAGCCAATAACCAGCCAGAAAACATCGATACCAAAACCAATTGACCCGTCGAACTTCCAGAATGGAAGTTATTACAATATCAAAAATGCCGTTTATAAAAGCGGCTGGACAATTACTGGTAAATGGCAGCCGGCAGACGGGCTGCCAACACGCCCGGGTTTTGTAGATGTTCCCGTATTAAGTTCTGCCGTACCAGGAGCAGAATTATCACTGCCTTTTAAAGGAACAGCTGTTGGAATAGCCATAGTTTCAGGTTCCGATGCAGGAATTATATCGTATGCCATTGACGATGGCGCATTCAAAAGTACCGACCTGTACACGCCATGGAGCGGTATGCTTCATTTGCCATGGTACGTTTTGCTTGGCAGCGATTTAAAACCCGGCGAACACGTGTTAACGCTTAGGATAAGCGATCAAAAAAATAAGGCAAGTAGGGGGAACGCCTGCCGGATATTTAATTTTTTAATCAACAAGTAATTCATAAACATAAAAAGATGACCGGGAGAATTTTTCCACCAGTAGCTACATTTTTATTATTGGCAAACATATGTTTTGGGCAGCAAAAGCCCTTAAAATTATGGTACGATAAACCGGCCCAGGTTTGGGAAGAAACATTGCCTTTGGGCAATGGCCGTCTTGGCATGATGCCCGATGGCGGCGTAACGACCGAGCATATTGTATTAAACGATATCACGCTGTGGTCCGGTGCACCGCAGGATGCCAATAATTACGACGCTTATAAGGCTTTGCCGCAGATCCGTAAACTGCTTGCTGAGGGGAAAAACGACGAGGCGCAGAAATTGATCGACAAGGACTTTGTTTGCAAGGGCAAAGGCGGCGGGGCTGTGCCATTTGGATGTTACCAGGTGCTGGGTAACCTCAGCATAAGGTTTAAATATAATGGCGACGACAGCACCGGTGCAAATTTCCAGAATTATGGGCGCGAATTGTCTTTAAACGACGCAATTGCAAAAAGTACTTACAAGGTAAATGGCGTGACTTACACCAGGGAGTATTTTACCAGCTTTGGTAACGATATAAGCATTATAAAGCTCGCAGCGGATAAGCCCGGACAGCTCAATTGCACTATTACAATCAGCAGGCCGCAAAGGGGAACAGCATCTATAAACGGCGGCGAACTGCAATTGAACGGTCAGCTGGATAACGGTTTTGATGGAAAAGGAATGGAATACCTTGCCCGGGTAAAAGCCAAATTAAACGGCGGAACTGTCAGTACATCAAACAGTTCCCTGGTAATAAAAGATGCCACCGAAGCCATTATTTACGTTTCGGCCGGAACAGACTTTAAGGAGAGATCATTTAGGCAAACAACAGCAGATATACTTGCGGCCGCATTAAAAACGCCATACAACACAGAACGGCAGCATCACATCGATAACTATCAAAAATTATTTAACAGGGTAAACATTAGCCTTGGGAATGCCAATAATACCAGCGAGACAACCGATAAAAGATTGATCTCTTTTCATAAGGACCCGGCATCAGACAACGGTTTGCCGGTTTTGTTTTTTCAATTTGGCAGGTATTTGAGCATATGCAGCACAAGAGTTGGTTTGCTGCCGCCTAATTTGCAGGGCTTATGGGCTAATCAAATACAAACCCCCTGGAACGGCGATTATCATCTGGATATAAATGTGCAGATGAACCACTGGGCACTAGAGGTCGCAAACCTTTCGGAACTAAACCTGCCATTGGTTGAACTGGTGCGGGGAATGGTAAAGCCCGGCGAAAAAACGGCTAAAGCATATTACAATGCCGACGGTTGGATAGCGCACGTAATTACCAATCCATGGCATTTTACTGAGCCCGGTGAAAGTGCTTCATGGGGAATATCAAAGTCCGGGTCGGGCTGGTTATGCAATAATATCTGGGAGCATTACACATTTACCAACGATAAAGAATACCTCCGGAGCATATATCCTATACTCAAAGGTTCGGCGCAGTTTTATAACAGCATTTTAGTAAAAGATCCAAAAACGGGCTGGCAGGTAAATTCGCCATCGTCTTCACCTGAAAATTCATTTTATCTGCCGAATGGCAAAACCGCCGCCATTTGCGTTGGGTCAACCATTGATAACCAGATTACAAGGGAGCTATTCAATAATGTAATTACCGCATCCAAAGTATTGGGTGTTGATGAAGCTTTTAGGAAAGAACTAGAGTCAAAACTGAAAGAATTGCCGCCTGCGGGGATTATAAGCAAGGACGGGCGGATACAAGAATGGTTGGAAGATTATAAAGAGACGGACCAACAGCATCGCCATGTTTCACACCTATATGGCTTGTACCCCGCGCCATTAATTACGCCGGATAAAACGCCTGAGCTGGCCGAAGCAGCAAAAAAAACACTTAATGTACGCGGCGATGATGGCCCGGGCTGGTCGATAGCTTATAAAATATTATTCTGGGCAAGGCTGCGCGATGGAAACAGGGCATATAAACTTTATACCGAATTGATGAAACCAACAATTCGTACCGATATGAATTACGGATCAGGGGGCGGTATTTATCCAAACCTGCTGGATGCCGGCCCTCCTTTCCAGATCGATGGTAACTTTGGCGGAACGGCAGGTATTGCCGAAATGCTTATACAGAGTCACGCAGATTTTATAGAACTGTTGCCTGCGGTCCCTGACGCCTGGAAACCGTCGGGAGAGGTAAAAGGCCTTAGGGCGAGAGGCGACTTCACCGTGGATTTTAAATGGCAAAATGGCAAGGTGGTCAGCTATAGGGTCGTTTCTCCAGCTCCGCGAAAAGTGAAACTTAAAATAAATGGCGAATTAAAAACGGTAACGGCACAGCAAGTTTGATATAATCATGTTAAAAAGATATATACGTTACTTTATTCTTATTTCGGCGATAGTAGGGTTGGGTCTGCCTTCGGGCGCCAAAGCATTTGCATTAAAAAATGCGGGAACTATTGATATTAACTATGGCGCCAATGGTAAAATCAGCTATAACTTAAATAGCGGCACTTTAAATGTGTACGTAAATAATAAAGCTGTTTTTACAAATATGTATTCCTCGGTGGCGTTGAAAGGGGATACCGTGACGTCAAAGTTGTACACAGAAAGAAAATATAGCGTGGTTCATATATCAGACGGGTTTGGCAAGGGCCGGATGCACATCATCATGTTAACAGGCAAGGGCCTGCCACAAATGCGGCAGATTTTTTATACCTACCAGGGCAAACAGTTTTTTTTAGCCGAAACGGAGGTTAACGGGGGCAAGCTGGAAAGCAACTATATGGCCCCGTTAGTTGGTAATTTTATCCCGTTAAACGGCGATATGCGGACGATATTTGTTCCCTTTGATAACGATACTTTTATCAGTTACAATGCCATGCCATTTGAGCAGGGCAAAACCAATGTAAGCGCGGAAGTAGGTGTGGTTTATAACGACCGGAGCAGGGTTGGGTTTGTTGCCGGTTCGGTTGAACATGGCACCTGGAAAACAGGCGTCAAGGTGTCTTCTTCAGTATTTGGGATAAACCAAATAAGTATTTGGGGCGGCTACAGCGATAAGGCTATAACCCGGGATCATATAGCCCATGGTATGGTCAAGGGCAGCCATCTTAAATCGCCCAAAATTTTGATCGGGTATTTTGATGATTGGAGAAACGGAATGGAGGAATATGGTAAAGCCAACAGGATCGCGGATCCGCCGTATGTGTTTAATTGGATAAAACCAACACCCGTAGGCTGGAACAGCTGGGGCGTTTTGCAGGATAAACTGACTTATGAGAAAGCGATAAAAGTTGCCGGTTATTTTGCAGATTCTCTAAAATTTTTTAGAACAGGTCATACAGCTTATATTGACCTTGATGCCTATTGGGATTTTATGTCCAAAGGTGACTATGGTAAATTAAAACAATTTGCAGATTACTGTACGGCAAAAGGTTTACAGCCGGGCGTTTACTGGGCTCCGTTCACAGACTGGGGACATAAAGGCGGACCTGACCGTAAGGTGGAGGGCAGCAATTATAAATTCGGCGACTTATGGACGAAAGTGGGTGACGGTTATCATGACATTGACGGCGCCCGTGCCATTGACCCTACGCATCCCGGCACCAGGCAGCGAATAGATTATTTTATATCAAAGCTTAAAGCATGCGGGTTTAAAATGATTAAAATTGATTTTTTAGGTCATGGCGCTGCGGAATCAACTAAGTTTTATGACACAACGGTAACCACTGGTATGCAGGCTTACCGCAAAGGCATGGAATACCTTGTTGATCAGCTCGGCGGTCAGATGTTCATCTACGCGGCCATATCCCCCAGTTTGGCTACAGGCCGATACGTGCATTCGAGGCGCATAGCTTGTGATGCTTTTAAAACAATTGAACATACGAAGTATACGCTGAATAGTGTTACCAACGGCTGGTGGCAAACTTATCTCTATAATTTTGTAGATGCCGACCATGTGGTACTTGACCACCAGACCGAAGGTGAGAACCGTGCGCGGATGTTGTCTTCTGCCATTACAGGTACATTTATTACCGGCGATGATTTTTCATCTGACGGGCCATGGTCGGGCCACGCGAAAGAATGGTATCAGAATTCGGAATTTCTTAAAATTATTCAATGCGGAAAGGCATTCAGGCCGGTTGAGGGTAATACAGGCCAGGGCGCTTCTTCAATGTTTGTACGCCAGATCGGAGACAGTTTTTACCTCGCTGTTTTTAATTATAATTCAAAGGCGCAAGCATTCGTAATCGATGCAAAGCGGATCGGTTTAAACCCCGGTCATTCTTATAGCGGTACAGAACTGTTTCATAACAATAAAGTAATACTGAAAAACACGTTAAATATCGAATTGCCTGCAGCAGATGCTATAATAATTAAATTAAAAATTAATTGAGCCTGATGTGCATATTTGTTAAACATTAATTATTAAAAGTTGAAAAATAAAGGCGTAAATTATAAGAACAGGATAATTGTTTTGTGTTTCATGGCTGTGCTTTCAGTTGCTGATGTGTATGCACAAAACATAACGATACCGATTGAAACAGCCGACAATGCGATGGTATTGCAGGTGGATCAGCAGAAAGATATAAAAAACATCTACCTGGGGAAAAGGCTTGGAAATGCAGCTGAATATGAGCAAATCCCAGCCGTTTATAAACAGGCGGGTGATTATACCGGGCTTGTAAATTCGGCCTATACGCCATCGGGATCAAGAAACCTGTTCGAACCGGCCATCACAGTTACTCACGCTGATGGGAATCAATCGCTCGATCTGCGTTATATCAGCCACCAGCTAACTAAGCTGAATGATGATGTTGCATTGCTGAGCGTTTTATTAAAGGACCCGGTTTATGATCTTGAAGTCACACTGTATTATAAATCATATTACAACGAAAATGTAATTGAACAATGGAGTTCCATTACCCATCATGAAAAGGGGGACGTAGTTCTGCAAAAATTTGCTTCAGCTAATTTGTATTTGAAAGCCGGCAGCTTTTGGCTGAAACAATACCATGGCGACTGGGCAAAAGAGATGCAGCCCGAGGAAACCCAGCTCACACACGGTATTAAAACGCTCGACACCAAGTTGGGAACAAGGGCCGGCCTGTTTATGCCATCAGTATTTATGGTTTCGCTTGACCGGCCTGCGGGCGAGGACGAAGGCAGCGTTTTATATGGTGCGCTTGAATGGAGCGGAAATTTTAAGATCGATCTTGAGCTCGACAATCAGGATAATCTCCGCATCATAGCCGGCATTAACAATTATGCTTCGCCGTATGTGTTAAAATCGGGCGTTGAATTTCAAACACCGCCGTTTGTATACACTTTTTCTGATCAAGGCAAGGGGGGCGCAAGCAGGAAGCTGCAAAGCTGGGCCAGGGCATACAAACTTCTGGACGGGAAAGGCACAAGGCTTACGTTGTTAAACAATTGGGAATCGACGTATTTTGATTTTAATGAAAGCCGGTTGAGCGAATTATTAAAGGACACCAAAAAACTTGGGGTCGACATGTTTTTGCTGGATGACGGTTGGTTTGCTAATAAATATCCCCGTAATGATGATCATGCAGGTTTGGGCGACTGGCAGGAAAATCGTAAAAAGCTGCCAAATGGCATCGGCTGGCTGGCAAAAGAGGCGCAAAATGATGGCGTAAAATTTGGCATCTGGATAGAGCCGGAAATGGTTAATCCGAAGAGCGGCTTGTATGAGAAACATCCGGACTGGGTGATCAAACAGCCTAAAAGAGACGAATATTATTTCCGCAACCAGCTTGTATTGGATTTGAGTAATCCCCGGGTGCAGGATTTTGTATATCATGTGGTCGATTCCCTATTTATTAAAGACCCTGCCCTTGCATATATTAAATGGGATTGCAATGCGGTAATTTATAATGCGTACTCTGTGCATCAAAATCATAATCAGTCGCAGTTTTATGTAGAATATATACGCGGATTATATAAAGTACTGGAAAGGGTTAGAGCGAAGTACCCGTCTGTGCCCATGATGCTTTGTTCAGGCGGCGGCGGCCGTGTCGACTATGGCGCACTGCAATATTTTACTGAATTTTGGCCGAGCGATAATACCGACCCTATCGAACGGATATATATACAATGGGAGTACTCCTATTTCTACCCGGCAATAGCAAGCTCAAACCATGTAACCGATTGGGGAAAGCAGCCTGTTAAATTTCGTACCGATGTAGCGATGATGGGCAAGCTTGGCTTTGATATTGTGGTAAGCAAGTTAAGCCCTGACGATCTTGCCTTTTGCCGGGGCGCCATCACAACTTATAATGCATTAAAGCCGGTTATCTGGCAGGGCGACCAATACCGGTTATCAAACCCGCGCGAGCAAAGTGTGGCCTCAATAATGTATATCGATCCTGCGAAATCATCCGGGGCAATTTTTAATTATCTGGTCAATTACCGTTACGGCGAAGGCAGCAAGTTCCCCATCCATTTAAAAGGGCTCGACCCGGCAAAAAAATATCAGCTTAAAGAAGTTAACCTTTACCCCGGAACGCATTCCAGTATCGATAATCATAAAATTTATTCTGGTGATTTCCTGATGAAGATCGGGTTTAACCCCGATGTCAAAGCCGGGCGGACAAGCGTGGTTGTTCAAATTAATGAGGTTAAATAAGGGTTGATAATATGTTCTGTTTAAAAAATAAGGAGGCAGTTATAACGGGCGGGGGAAGCGGAATTGGTAAAGCCATTTCTCAACTGTTTGCAGCTCAGGGAGCGCGCATTCATATCGTTGAGTTAAATAGGGAAGTCGCGGAACAAGTAGCCGCAGATATTAAAGAAATAAAAGGGGATGCTATCGTGTGGGAGGCTAATGTGACTAACCGGACACAGGTTAAACAAGTGCTTAATAAGATTGGCAAAATTGATATTTTAATTAATAATGCGGGGATCGCTCATGTTGGGAATGTTGAAAATACCAGTGAAGCAGATTTTGACCGGGTGTTTAACGTGAATGTAAAAGGTACTTACAATATGCTGTATGCGGCCGTGCCTATAATGAAAGCGGGCGGCGGTGGTGTAATTTTAAATATGGCATCCATTGCATCATTGGTCGGCATTACAGACAGGTTTGCTTATTCCATGAGTAAAGGAGCAATTTTTGCCATGAGCCTGTCTGTTGCAAGGGATTATCTTTCCGATAAAATACGCTGCAATACTATTTCACCGGCAAGAGTACATACGCCTTTTGTTGACGGGTTTATTTCAAAAAATTATCCTGGCCGCGAAAACGAAACGTTTGAAAAATTATCGCAAAGTCAGCCCATTGGCCGCATGGGTACGCCCGAAGAAGTCGCTCATTTGGCACTCTATCTATGTTCGGATGAGGCTTCATTTATATCCGGAAATGATTATCCGATTGATGGTGGCTTTGTCAAACTCAATAATTGATCACAAATAAAATAGAAATACACATTGACCGTAGGCCGGTTTATACCCTGTTATATCTCCGTAAACTTTCATTAATAAATCACAGGCTTAATACTAATGAACAACGCAATTTTGTAAACCTCTTCGGTGGTTAATTGGGTTTTAGCATTATTTGACAGCTGAGTTATTCTGGTCTTACTTATACGGGTACGTCGGGCAACTTCTAATTTATTTACAGATCTTTTAGTTAAAAATAGACCCAGTTTTGTCATTAATTCTTTATCTTGACTTAGTCATTTTTTCTGCAATTGTTTGAGCCGGGTCTGATAGGACTGCCAGTAGTGCTGTTGTGTGGTCTCGTCCAGGAACGACGAAAATGTAAAACGCTCCACCGCCTCAGATTGTGAAAGCATGAGTTCCATCATTTCAGCAAATACTTTTTGCGCGATCCCTGCTTTTTCGGCCAACACGCTAAATTGGTAGCTTAATTTACCTTGTGCTATGTTTTTTGGTAACAACCCGTTATCGAGCGCAAAATCGTGGTCGTTAATGTGCACGTGGCTATTCAATAAATCATAAGCGGGGCTGAGGCGGTAATCACCCAGGGGTGTTTCCAGCAATGAAAAATTCTTAAAGTGCGCATCGCCATTCGAGAACAGATAATTGAAGATTAGCAGTTTCAATAGTTTAGGCGCTTCGAGTTTATATGCCGGGACGAATTTTTCCATCAACTGGAAAAGCTCAAGATAGTTCCCTTCGTATTTGTAGTGTTCGCCGTGGGTTTGAGGTGTTCTTCCTGCCAGCGAAGCAAAATCATCCTGTGCCAGTTTGCTTCCATCAGGCTTAACATCAAACCGCTTGGTAATATAGGCCGGCGCGCCATTGCTAAAAAAGATCATTGCATTCTCGGCGGTTTCTATGCCGTAGACCTGGCGGGCGATCTGCATGGTTACATGCTCATTTGCCGGCATCTGATCCGGTTTCTTGCCGGCATTTGGGATCGGTTTAAGAATATATCTTCCGCGCTCGCCTTCGTTGATCAACCTTAGTTTGTTCTTTTCCAGCAGGACAGAGAATTTTTCCTGTACGCCTGAGATGGACATCCGTCTCCTGTTTTCTTCAAATAATTCATCCGTTTCCGGGTTAGAAGCAGGTGATTCATAAGGGAGAATGTGGCTGACCTTTTTGCCATCGAAAACGCGGATGAGGCAAGTACGGCTATAGGTATCGTAACCAGGCGCTAATGTTCCGGGGCAATATTTAATTTCTGGTATGCTCATTCGTTTTCAATTTTATGGATGGTTACCGCGCCGATGGTGTCATTTTTTGCAATGGTGATCAATAAACCAAAATAGTCGTCACGGTCCAGGCGGTTGAGTTTGCATACGACCTGCTTATTGGAGCCTTCCGGCAACATATTATAAAAGAATGGAAAGAGAAATTCGGAATGGTATGCCTGGTGCCTTTTGGGCAAAGTAAGGCTTATGGCCGCTTTGCCGGTATCATCCAACCATGAAGGGTCATACGCGAAGGAAAACGAGCCATCGTCATGCTGGGTCAAGGTTCCCGCTTCTTCATCTTTAAATAGTACCTTTGCCGTCCTCATCAATTATTGGATTTGGTCTTTACTTTCATGGTTATTTCCAGGCCCAGTGCATCTCCGAGTTTTTGCAGCGTGATGAGGGTTGGATTTCCTTTGCCGCTTTCGAACTGCTTAACGGTTCTCAGTCCCACCCCCGACAATTCTGCCAGCGTTTCCTGTGTCACCTGGAGTGACTCCCGCCGCTCCTTTACCATCTTAACAAGCTGTTTAAAGTGCATTATGTTGCTCTATTTAATGCAAATATAAATATCGATAGTGATAAAAGCAATAAAAAGTGCATTTAGTTGCACTTTTTAAGTTAAAATGTTGACATTGTAAGCGAATTAGGTAGAAAGTGCAGTATATTGCTCTTTTATTAGCATTGTGAATGGCTATGAGACACAAATTTACGACGCAAATTGGGGCGCCTCTCTGGCGGACCAAGGCCCGAAAGCATTGTAAATATTGCAACGTCGTGCGAAGCAGAGCCCGACCTGCGGCGTTTGCTTGAAGAAATTTTCGCAGATAAAATGCGGAACGGTACATTTAGCAAACAGTTAATTCCGTAACACTTTGACCATATTAAATTATTGATTATTAATTGCGATTTTCTTAATTGCCTACACAACCCGGTGCTCCAAAGCGCACGGAATAGCCTGGTCAAGCCTCACGGAATATCCACCGGAAGGACAGGATACAAAAAAAACCGTTCGTAAGAAAATCTGGGAAACGGAAGGGTGGTTTGTTGCATAATAAGTAACAATGTCGTCGCTATTGGCTTATTCGTTAACTGTCATTCCAAAAGGTTGATTATATTTGTAACTTATTCATTTGCAGGCGTTCATGCCTGCTTATTGTGATAAGGTTTAGGTTAAGCCCCCGAACAGCGAGTGTGAGGGGGCTTTGTTGTGGCAGCAGTTCACCGGAAAACCGCTAAAGTGTATTGTAAGGCCAATTTATGCAACCTTATTTACGTAACACGAATGTTACAAACCTCAACTTTTATTTATCAAATTTAACTTTTAGATTAGGTTTACCATTTCGTCACAATTAAAACCTAAACCAAAACCCAAAAATGAACATTTCCCTGCAAACAAATCATCACTTAATCAAAGAACTGGGCTAATTCCCGTTTCCGGCATTTATTACGCCCTGGTTAGTTTAGCGAAGCGCATCCCCGGATGACAGCGATACCGTTAAACATGGCATTCTTATGACTTGAAATATCGCGGAGGTTCATCAGGAACAGCCGGATATCAAACCGGAACACTCATTCAGCTCTCTCTAATAAAAATTAAATAAATTACAATGAATAAGCTTTCTGTTACTGCTTTTTTGCTCATTATATGTTTTTTTGCATTCGGCCAACAGCCTACAACAAACCTGCTGCCCGTTAGGCCCACTTCCCCGGATGCCGCTATTTTAGGAAAATTCGGAAATATCCCGGTCGGTTACAGTACCGGCATTCCAAATATCTCGATACCGATATACGAGATCAAAATAGGAAAAATAACTGTTCCTATTTCTTTAGATTACCATGCCGGCGGCGTAAAGGTAAATGACATTCCATCAAGCGTGGGGCTGGGGTGGGCGTTAAACGCAGGGGGCATACTTTCAAGGAATATGATCGGTAGACCTGATGAAGACGGGGGTTATTTGTCCGCGCCTGCTGAAACGGACATCCTTAATAACCCTGGCACCTATTACCAATATCTTTACAATCCGAATTCCGACTTTGAACCCGATAATTTTTCCTATTCAATTCCAGGGCAATCAGGCAAATTTGTCTTTAATAAAGATCAGTCAGTATTCCAGATACCTTTAACAGACAATAAAATACAATTTATAAATAATTCCCAATCGAGTTTTCAAATTACCGATGCCAATGGGATTGTTTATGTTTTTGACCTGCCGGAAACGGTTACTGATTTAGGTGTACCCATTACATATATTAGTTCCTGGCGTTTGTCGAAAATCATTGATCAGAATCAAAACGATATAGTGACCTTTAATTACGACCTCGGTACAGGCGGCGAGTTTCTGCATGATGATGTGGCGAGTTTTATTAACACGCCAAATAACAGTTCCGGATACGGATTTTCAGCAACCAATACGTTGCTTTCAACTAATACTACCAGTATTTCGCATCCTACAGAAAGGTTTTTAAGTTCAATAGTATGGCGTGGTGGTAAAGTAACGTTTGTAAACGCCACCGACCGGTTGGATCGGAGCGGCGAGAAAAGGGTTAGTGAAATCGATGTTTACGCCGATGTAAACGGAACTTTACAGGCCATAAAAACAGTTAAACTGAACCAATCTTATTTTATTAATAATTCCACCAGGAGTCTTCAGTATCCATACAGCGATAATGACGAGAGAAATTACCGTTTAAGATTGGACGCCGTTGGTTTTTTCCCTCCTAACGGGGCTGCCGGCAGCCCGTATTACTATACTATGACCTATGACCCCACGCTGATGACTTCAAGGGAGTCTACAGGACAAGACATGTGGGGCTTTAATAATGGTCAGTTTAACAACCTATCGCTCCTGGCAACACAGTACGTTACTGACTATTTGCAAACAACATATGCTGTAGGTAATGCCAACCGGGCTCCGGATGCGGCGTACATGAATGCGTGCAACATCCAGTCCATTCAATATCCAACGGGTGGTAAATCTGTATTTGTAATGGAACCACACCAGTATATGGATCCAAGCACGTTAATCTCAAACGGCCTGAGCTGCGGCGTGGTCGGCGGCAACGGGCTGACCTCATATTCAACAACTTTTACTTGCCAGGGCTATGTTAATATTTACTATACCTATAGTTTTTCCAGCTTTAATTACACTACCCAAATTCCGCAGCCCTCGATTACGATAACGGATCAGGCTACTGGCGGGCAACAGGTCCTGTACAGCCCCAATCACCTGCAGGCGTATAGCTCACCAAAAATCTATCTTAATACCTATTCAAGCAACAACCTGTATTTCATTCCCGGCCATACTTACACGATCACCGCCAATATTTCGTCGAACACCAGTCCGGACGGGGCAGTATTCGCGAGTTTAAATCTCAACTGGCAACAATACGATAACAGCCAGGTTGCAAAAATCGGTGGTGGTTTACGCGTTAAAAGCATTACGAATTATGATGGTAACGGCGCATTTATAAATGAAGACTTATATAAGTATGGGATAAGTGCAGAGGAAGGATATGGACAATTAATGACCTATCCTTTCTTATTAGGCACAACGTCGACCTTAATCAGAAACAGGCTTGCTGAAGTTGGCCATTACAATGATGCTCCTCCTTCTTACATTTATCATTCAAATACGCTTTCATCTTTTACACAAATAAGCGGGAGTCCGGTGTTATATCCAAAGGTGTCAAAGTATCAATTGTCTTCATCGGGAGGCCAGGCAAATGGTAAGGTCATTTATAGTTATAACCTTGTGCAAGATACAGTAGCAGCGCTGATTGATGTCGGCCCGGTGATGATCTCCAATGACTGGAAAAATAATTTCCTGTATGATGAACTTACGCTAAAATCAGTAAACGGGGGAACGTCTTTTGCCGTTGTCACCGAAAAAAATTATACTTATACAACGGATTTGCAGATATTTAAAACCCAATTAAAAATATTAAAAAACTTTAGAATTGTTTCCGGCAGCGGTGAAACGCAGACTCCGTCATCTGTCACTGCGTATATGTCCCAAACTTATGGCTCCCTACAAGATTTTACTTTTACCAGTTACCCATACCCTTCAGGCGTGGTGAGATTGCATACCGCCACAACCACGAACCAATTGGATAATGGCCAGACACTGGTAAGTACCGAAAATTATTTTTATGACGATAATACGCATTTATTGCCCACACGGATACAAACCACTTCCAGTAAAAATGAGGTGCTTACCGATGTGTTAAAATATGCGCACGACTTTGCAGCTCCGGGAAATGTCTATCAAACAATGCTGAACCGAAATATAAAAGCGCCCGTCATTCAAGTTCAAAAAAAAACGAACAGTACGCAGGAATCATTGATTACAGCAAACTATACCGACTGGTTTGCAAATACAGCAATATTGGTACCAGCCTCTGTTGATCAGCAAATTTTGGCCAATCCCACAGAAACAAGGGTAACATTCAACAAGTATGATTCATACGGAAATCTGCTTCAGCAACAGAAAACAGGCGGCGCTTACCAGTCTTATCAATGGGGTTATAACAAACAGTACCCGGTAGCGCAGGTAACGAACGCTCCGGCAAATGATATTTTTTATGAAGGCTTTGAGGAGGGCGGCGGCAATGGTTTTTACAATGACAGCAAAAGCGGCCGTCACAGTTATAATGGCAGCGGTACGCCTTACAGCAGGACACTGAGCGGTTTGGATAACGGCAGCTATAGGTTGAGTTACTGGGTAAAATCAGGCAGTACCTGGACGCAGCAAAGCAGCGTGGTGACGGTAAGCGGCGGCACATATCCGATCGGCCCAATCTACGGCCAGGTAGACGATATCCGATTTTACCCCGTGACAGCGCAGATGACGACGTACACCTATGACCCGCTTATCGGTATGACCAGTATGATGGATGCAAAAGGCCAGGTGACTTATTATGAGTATGACGATTTCCAGCGGCTGCGGATCATTAAGAATAATGACGGCAATATCGTCAAAGCTTTCTGTTATAACTATGCGGGCCAGCAAACGAACTGCATGGTACCTCAGGCAGACCAGCCGCAAATCGTGTATGCACAAATCAATGTCAATAATTACAATTACACCCCTGGTAACCCGGATGCAGAAACCGGGGATGTGTATGTTATGTTTTATAAAGATCCCGCCTGTACCATCCCATTTACGCTGACCCAGGGAATGACCGTTGCCGTACAGGAAACGTACGAAACCTACGATGACGTCAACGGAACGTATTATACGCCCTATTATAATTATTACACAGTATCCGCAGGGGCAAGTTCTTATTACCTGGGCAACATAACGCTGTCCAGCAATTCAAGCTACTACGATTATTATGGCAATTACCATTATTCCAGTTACAACTGGAGCTATTCAATGATGTCCGGCCCTAACGGTGATTATATTCCGGAATAAAAAGAAAAAACATAAAAGTAAAGATATATCTCATGAAAAGTATTCTAACAGGCAGCTATAAGTATGGCATGGTGATCGTCATGCTGACAATAAGTATCCAGCTTAAGGCGCAGAATAAACCAGATCAAAATATACCGGACAGTGTCACGCAAAAGCTGGCTGAACGTTTGGGTGTCAGTAACGAAAAAGCGAAGCAGGTACAGGCGGCGTACGGGTATAAGCACGACGAAATAGATCGCCTGATGAAAGACCAGGCGCGTAAACCGGCAGATAAGCAACGAGTGCTGAAACGGCTGATGGCAGAACGCCGGCAGAAAATAGACTCCGTGCTGACGGTGCCACAAAAAGAAACCTTAAAGCAAAGCCAGGGAGATCTCATACAAAGGGAAACGGACAGGCGGAACAAACTAATGCAACAGCATGAAACAGAGGTTAATCGCATCCCGCATCAGCAGGTATTAAAATCCAATAATGCCGATTCCACAGGAAAGAAAGTAAAAACCCAAAAGAACTGATCTTTATGAACAAGAACGATATCAGCTATCGCAACAGGTTTATGGCGCTTTCAGTGATATTGCTGTTCGCCGGAAAATCTTTTTCACAGGCGCCAAATCTTCATTATGGAGGCCCGTATACGTTTGCAGCAGGGACAGTCATAACCCCGGTCGTGCCTTCCAACACAGGTGGCGCGGTGACGGCGCAGGTTTCCTTATTTGCATCGGGTTTTAATCATCCGGCTGATATGGCTGTAGATGGCAGTAATAATATTTATCTGGCAGATCAGTTCAACAATCGTATAAAAAAAATAACGCCGTCCGGTGTCGTCAGCGTTTTCGCAGGCAGCGGTTCACAGGGATCAGCCGACGGCACAGGTACCGCAGCAAGTTTTTACTACCCGGCAGGTGTGGCCATCGATAACAATGCCGGAATCCTATATGTAGCCGATTATAGCAATAACCGTATCAGGGCCATTAACATATCCACCCAGCAGGTAACAACGTTTGCCGGCAGCGGTTATGCAGGGGGCGCAGACGGGAACGGAATTTCAGCAAGTTTTAACGGACCTTTAGGCATGGCAATGGACGGATCGGGCAATATCTATGTAGCCGATTACACGGGGCAAAAAATCAGGAAGATCACATCATCGGGCATCGTAACCACTTTAGCCGGCAATGGCTCCCAGGGCACCACTGACGGTACAGGGGCGGCGGCATATTTTAACTATCCGAGCGGGTTACGGGCAGATGCTTCGGGGAACGTATATGTGACCGACCGCAGCAGTGACCTGATCAGGAAAATCACACCTTCAGGAGTGGTAACCACTATTGCAGGTAATGCTTATTCAGAAAATTCAAGCGATGGTTACGGCAGCACGGGTAACTTTTACCGCCCGAGTGACCTGGTGCTTGATAACGGCATAAAGTATATCACCGATTACCTGGGCAACAAGATCAGGGAGATAGACGCCGTTGGCAATGTAACGACTGTTGCAGGCAGCGGGTCAGCTGGCGCGGCAAACGGGAGCGGCTTATCTGCCACTTTTAACGGGCCTTTTGGCATCGTGATGGATATATCCGGTAACCTGTATGTATCCGATATCGTCAATAACGCCATTCGTAAAATAACTTTGGGGCAATTAAGTATCAGCCCGTCATTGCCGCCCGGATTGGTTTTCGACCCAATAACCGGCATAATCAATGGTACCCCTAATACGGCATCCGCACCCGCCACTTATACCATTACGGCAAGCAATACCAGCGGAACCACGACATCCACTGTAAATATTAGCGTCATTACCGGCAGTAGCATCAATGCATCACAGGATCGGAACTACTTGATCACCTATACGCCGCGGACACCGATCGCCGACATTACACAATTTGCCGGGGCTGCCGTTGACCAGGTGAATCAAACGGTAGCCTATTTTGACGGCTTGGGCAGGCCTGTCCAAACCGTCCAATGGCAAGGGTCAACCACGCGTAAGGATGTGGTTCAGGCTATCGCATATGACCAATACGGCCGTGAGATAACGAAATACCTGCCTTATGCCAATAATCCGAATGTGTCTGACAATGGTAGCTATAAAGCAGATGCCATTACTCAACAGACAAATTATTATAGCCAAAATACTACGATATCCTGGGATCCCAATGTTGTTAAAACCCCTTATCCTTTTGCAAGTAGTGTCTTTGAGCAATCACCTTTGAACCGCCCCGTAGAACAGGGCGCACCAGGTCAGGTGTGGCAGCCGGGCAGCGGCCACACTGTACAAACGGCCTATGGCGGAAATGCAACGAATGAGGTACTGTTATGGAGTGTGAACAGCAATGGCAACGGTGCGGCAACTGGAAATAACTATTATGCGCAAAACACCTTATATAAAACAACCGTTACAGATGAGAATGGTAATAATGTCCTGACGTTTAATGATATGCAGGGAAAGGTAGTGTGCAAAATGGTATATAATGGCAGCCTCTACCTTGCCACCTATTATGTATATGACGATAGCAACAACCTGGCGTATGTGATACCGCCCATTCCGGCGGGAACAACTTATCCAACGAGCTTTGTTGAAACTGACCCCGTGTTTCTGAACTTCATTTACGGATATCATTATGACGGACGTAATAGGCTGATACAAAAAAACATACCGGGAAAGGGAGCGCAAATGCTGGTCTATAATTTACTGGATGAATTGGTGCTCAGCCAGGATGCCGTACAAAGCGGCAATAATCAATGGACGGTCACCAAATATGACGGACAGGGCCGTGTAATTGTAACGGGATTGTGGAACGCAGGTACAACAATTCCACAGGCAACGCTGCAAAATAGTATTTATAGCGGCGCCCAGTGGGACACAAGGGACTTCTCCAATAATGTAGCTCAGAATCCTACCGGGTATATCCTCAGCAGTTATCCTCAGCTCAGTCAGCCGTTAACCGTAAACTACTATGATGATTACAACTTCCCGGGCAATCCCTATGGTGTTTCGGGTATCCCGCAGCCGACCGGGCTGGTAACCGCGACAAAGGTTACTATACTTAACGCAAATGGCACTTATGGGCCAATGTTGTGGACAGTAAATAATTATGATGATAAAGGAAGGGTAACGGCGACCTACAAACAGCATTACTTGGGCGGCATTTATAGTACCAATAATTACGACCTCAACCAGGTTAATTATTATTTTGATAACCAGCCTTCCAATAGTTACCGTTTTCACTATACAGTAAACAATACGGCCAATTGGTCATTAAGAATGGACAATGCCTACTATTACGACCATACTGGCCGAAAATACCGCACTTATACTGCGGTCAACGGGGCGGCAAGTATTATGCAAAACCAGTTTGTGTATAATGAGATAGGCCAGTTGAAAACCAAGCGCCTGCATAGCGCAAATGATGGGGCAAGTTTCTTACAAAGCATCGATTATAGCTACAATGAGCGGGGATGGCTTACGCAAAGCAACGCGCCGCTGTTTGCCATGCAGCTGAATTACAACATAAATAGTACTACGGGGCCTTTCAATGGCAATATAAGCAGCCAATACTGGGAAACGCCCGGCAATGGGACTAAGAACTTTACCTATAGCTACGATCCGTTAAACCGGCTTACGGATGGAGCATCTAATGATAGTTATGCGGAGCATAATATCAGTTATGATTATTTGGGTAACATTTTGGCGCTGAGCCGTGTTCATCCCTCGGCCGGGATAAATGCCAGTTATAATTATAATTATAATTATAACGGCAATCAATTGGCATCCGTTACCGGGTTGACAGGCAGCTATCAGTATGATCCGAATGGCAACGTAGACCATGATGGCCGTACGGGAAAAGATATTCTTTACAACATATTGAATCTGCCCCGGAATGTTAGCGCAAGCGGGTTCAATATGAATTACACCTATACAGCAGACGGTGAGAAACTGCAAAAGAATAATGGCAGCACGACTACGGATTACATCAGCGGCATACAATACAGGAACGGGGCGGCAGACTTTATACAAACCGAAGAAGGCAGGGTATTAAACCTTACCGGAACAGTAAACTACGAATATAGTCTAACTGACCATTTAGGCAATACCAGGGTAACTTTTGACAGCAGCACGGGCGCAAGTATGCCTAAACAAGCCGATGATTACCTGCCTTTCGGAATGGAGATTAGTCGTACCTTGACCGGCGCAAAAAATGAATATCTTTACAACAAAAAAGAGTTTCAGGAGGAAACGCAGCAGTACGATTATGGCGCGCGCTTTTACGATCCAGTAATTGGAAGATGGGGGCATATTGATCCAAAGGCAGAATTGTATTTTTCAATTACACCTTATGCTTATGCGGCGAATACCCCGGTTAACGCGATTGATCCTGACGGACATTTAGTAATCTTTGTTGCAGGTCAAAATGCGGGTAATGGCGCAAGTACGCAATACTGGGGCAGGTCATATACAAGTACATATAATAGTGTAACCCATAGGAATGGTAGTCCACATACAAGATTAGTTGATCGGTTTGATGTTGCCGTCGAAAATCATTTTAATGATGATCATGTAAAATACTATGATGGGGCTTTGGGCGGCTGGAGTAATACTTTTGCGAGTACCGCAGTAGGCCGCTTATTTATGAATGATAATCTTTTCTTAAATGATCGGATGGATGCGGGACATGATCAGGGTGAAATTGACGCTGGTGCTATAATCAATAGTCTTGCCAGAACGAATGGTGTAATTACAGAAAGTATTAAGATAATTGCTCATAGTATGGGGGCTGCTTATGCTAAGGGGCTTATAAAGGCAATCGTCGAATATGCCAAATCGCATCCTCAAGAGTGTAGGGGGCTAAGTATTACAGAATATGATTTTGGTGCTTATCAACAAAATCAATTATCTGCGATACCTGGAGTTCCTTTATATCAATATGATAATAATGGCGATTTAGTCGTAGGACTTACAAGTGGTCATGCTAAAGAAAAAGGACAAGCCGGAGGCGACAGCAATGTTAATTCTGATGGAGGCCATTCAATAACAGATTTCATGAGTGCCGTTAATAAGCTTGAGCCAGGAAATTACAAATACATCAACGGTCAATTTGTTAAACAACCATAAATAAAATGAAGCTTAATATTACTGCAACAGTAGTTGCCATTATTTACAATGTAATCAATTTCTTGTTTTGGCTGCATATTTTAACTATGCCAAATGCTACGTCTATGGTTTACATATTTATATATCCGTGCTTCTGGATTATTACATTAATAGTTGTAGGCATAATGGGCTTTAGAAACAAAGCCATTTGGTTATCAAAAGCTTATAAAGTATCAACTATTATTGCATTGTTTTTTTGTACACCCTTTCCTTTTATGTGGTTCAAAGCAATAGCAGCACCATCGACATATCGTGTATCTACCGGATTTTCAACACAAGATGGTCATACAATTAAATCTGAAGAATGGATTTATAATACAGGGGGGGTGAATGTAATAAAATATTGGAAAGCAGATGAGCCAAATTGCAATGATTGCGATTCTTCTCATTTTAAGCCAGACGGAGTTTGGGTTTATTTAGGCAAAAAGAAAGATACATTGCGAATTGATACCTATAAGAATGGAAAGTTATTAAGTGAAATAAAAAAATAACGGCTTATGAAAAACTTAATCCTGCTAACATTACTAATCCTGGCTTTTACAGCCGGAGGCAAACAATAAAACAAGATACGATCTATAAAGCGAAGTTCTATGACCCTCTTATAATACGTTATTTACCTGCTCAAGCCTGGGCCGAAGGCAACGCCAGAATTTAGTTTTTACCTTTCCTTTGCTTATGGGTCGGAGGTTGTTTAATTATTTCAAAGTCAAATTCAAATAATTCCCTCGGTGAATTTCAAGAGCATTACTTACGGCTTCTATAGATGAAACAGAAGTGTTATTTATACCACTCAAAATATTCCATACTTGTTTTTGAGTGAACTCTGTGCGATCAACAATGTCTTCCTGGACAATTCTTTTTTGCTCACGAATTTCTGCAATTCTTTTATTGATATTATCAATAAAAGATTGATTTCCGTATTGCTTTTCCACCTTTTTAGCAGTGATACCTGGATGTAACTTTCTCAAATTGACGCCTTCAGTTAATTGTTTATGTTATTTAAAGCAAAGTATCTACCGGGGGAACTATAATTTAAATTACTACGATTGTTCAGGCAGCGTTATATCCCCGCAAACTTCCATTAATAAATCACAGGGCTTAATACTGATAGACAATGCAATTTTATAAAGTTCTTCAACGGTTAACTTTGTTCTGGAGTTATTTGATAACTGGGTAATTCGTGTCTTACTAATTCCAGTTCGCCGGGATATTCTGCTTTATTCACCGATCTCCTTGTTAAAAACAGGCCGAGCTTTGTCATTATGTTATATCGTAAAAAAGCCGGCGGGCGGGAGGGGCACGAGTTACTCCCCTTTAGATGGTCTGCCGGGCGAAGGAAAGGGCTAAATAAAAAAAGGGTGTTTTCACCCTTTTTTTATTTAGTCTCAACATTTAATTTTATACGGAACAATCAATTAGCCTTTTCTAAATCAAATCTAAACCCTAAAAAAATGTCACGAAAAATCCCCAGCAGACAAATACAAATCGTGCCTTTATTTCCCGGCCCTCCAGGCGGAATCCAAGAGGGCGGAGAACTATTCGACCCAACAAAGGCGTTAGCCGCGCCCCCAAATGCCCGCCTGGCCTACCAGGGCGGCCAGATGCTTTCCAGCGTAAAAGTTTTCACTGTTTTCTGGGGGCAGACTTTTGCCAACGGCGCGTTAGCCGGCTTGCCGGACCAGATCAACGGTTTTTTTGACACGATCCTGCAGGGCGCCCTAATGGCCCAGATGGCTGAATATGACACCGGCGGATACAAGGTTGGCAACGGGACGCGTACCGGCTCTAAGGTGATCCCTGCATCACCTGCCCAAAATGTTTCTGATGCGGATATCCAGGCGAAGCTGCAGGACTGGCTGGCGAACGATGCGGATTTCCCCCAGCCGGACGCGAATACGCTTTATTTTATTTACCTGGAAAGCGGCGTATCGGTTACCATGCAGGGAGAAGGATCCTGCACGGCATTCTGCGGCTATCATGGCAACATTGGGAATAATATTTTATATGCGGTGATGCCTTACCCGGATTGCTTCGGATGCCGCGGCGGCAAGTCTGTATTCGACGCGCTGACCGGGACGAGCAGCCATGAATTGTGCGAGGCTATCACCGATGCTATCCCGGGTTCCGGATGGTACGACCAGGGCAACAATATGGAGATCGGCGACCTGTGCGCATGGCAGTTCAAGACGGTCGATGGCTATAATGTGCAATTGGAATGGAGCAACCGGTCAAATGCGTGTGTTTAGCCCCCTAATGATTCGATTCATTGCTCCTGCTCAAATAAAGAGTATAAATTCATCGAATTCAGACCTTGTTGAACAACGTCGTTAAAAATTAAACGATTGAAAGGGTGTTTTCACGGTATTTTAATCAATAAATAATATTTATCTTTATTTAAACATCCATACTGCTTAATTATGAGTCATTTAAGTACTTTAAACCTATCACAATGGCCGACAACGTTACACCTCCTGCAGGGGACGACGATCCCGCAACAAATCAAAACAATATTACGGAACCGCCCCCGACAAGCAAAGAGAAATTCTGGATCGGTTTCCTGCTGATCTCTTTTATCTGCCTTTCCCTGTTAACGCTCATTGCTTATTGGCCTGACCGCATGCCCTGTGGAAAATCAAACACATACAGCAACGTACTGTTCAAAATAAATTTGATCGATACCAACTGTTCACAGGGGACTGCAGCTTTGCGAGGACCGGCGTCGACAAAACCACCTGGAGCCGGTGGTTCCAAATCTGTCCCGTTAACGCGCCTAGACAGCCTGAAAAAAGATTCATCGAAAAAGGATTCGTCGGGAATAGTAAAGGAAAAAGAAGACCATAATCAGCGGGCCAGGGTCACCGGTTACGAAGGATCGACCATCCAGCTGGGTACGTTGCTACTGATCCTAGTTGCCGCCGCCGGCTTTTTGGGGAACATGGTCCATATCTCATCTTCCCTAACGACTTTCATTGGGTCCGGCCAGTTCAAACGAAGCTGGGTCCTGTGGTATTGTACAAAGCCTTTTACGGCATCAGGCCTGGCTATATTTCTTTATTTTGCCATGAACGGCGGCAGTTCGAGTTTTACGTCACCGGGAACTACCGTCAACCTGTATGTCATCATGACGATGGCTACACTGGCCGGGCTTTTCACGGATATCGCTACGCAAAAACTGAAGGAGGTGTTTACAGCGATCTTCAAGCCCAGCGATAACCGTCCGGACAAACTGGTGCCGCAGGCGATGACCTTTGACCTTGCCAATATCCATCCGGACAAGATTAGCGTTTCATCGTGGAGATTCTGATGAATGTGACCACTCCATTCCGGCGCAAGCTGACCACCCATTCCGGGCGAAACTGACCAGGGCATTCCGGGGGAAATTGACCACCCCAAACGCGTAGCAAATGCTGTAGAAGTA
>JAQBOH010000074.1 GCA_028288125.1 Mucilaginibacter sp. | reverse complement strand
AAAATGACAATCCAGGAAATCCTCAAACAATATTGGAACCACGATGCCTTCCGGCCGATGCAGGAGGAGATCGTCCAGTCTGTTTTGCTGGGGCGTGATACGCTGGCACTATTGCCTACCGGCGGCGGCAAATCGGTTTGTTACCAGGTTCCGGCGCTGGCTAAAGAGGGGATATGTATTGTTATTTCGCCGCTTATTGCCCTGATGAAGGACCAGGTGGAAAACCTGAAAGCGAAGGATATTGAAGCCATCTCAATTGTATCCGGCATGGGCAAACGCGAAATAGACATCGCGCTGGATAACTGCATTTACGGGCCTATTAAATTCCTGTACCTCTCGCCCGAGCGTTTGCTGTCGGAACTTGTGCGCGAGCGGATCAAATACATGAATGTGAACCTGATAGCGGTTGATGAGGCGCACTGTATCTCGCAGTGGGGATATGATTTCAGGCCGCCGTACCTGCATATCGCCGATTTGCGCGAACTGCATCCCAATGTTCCGGTTTTGGCGCTTACCGCGACCGCGACTGCTGATGTAAGGGAAGATATCCAGCAAAAGTTATCGTTTAAAAACGCCGCCGTCTACCAAAAGAGCTTTGAACGCAGAAACATCAGTTACGTGGTGCAAAACGAGGAAAACAAGCTGCGCAAGCTGCTGGATATTGCAAAAGGGGTAAAAGGCAGCGGCATTGTGTACGTGCGCAGCCGCAAGGAAACGGCCGACATCGCTAAGTTTTATAACGAAAACGGTGTCAAGGCCGATTTTTATCATGCGGGGCTGGAAGCCGGTTTACGCTCGCAAAAACAGGACAGTTGGAAAAATAACAAAACCCGTATCATTGTCGCTACCAATGCCTTCGGAATGGGAATAGATAAACCGGACGTGCGTTTTGTGATTCACAAGGATATGCCCGAAAGCCTGGAAGCGTATTACCAGGAAGCAGGCCGGGGCGGACGCGACGAACATAAGGCCTACGCGGTTTTATTGTTCAATCACTCCGACCGTTTGAAGCAAGAGAAGAAGTTTTCGCTAAGCTTTCCGTCGATTGAAGAGATCAAGCAAGTATATCATTACCTGGCGAACTATTACCAATTGGCGTTTGAAGCTGGTGAAGGGCTAAGTTTCGACCTTGACCTTGGCGATTTTTGCAGCCGCTTTAAGCTCGACCCGGTTAAGACGATCAACGCTTTGAAATTCCTGGAACAGGATGAATACTTGTCATTTAACGAAAGCGTTTTTTTACCATCGCGGTTCAGGTTCGAGGTGCTGAACGAAGCGCTTTATAATTTCCAGATACAAAACCCGGGCTGGGACCCGTTCATAAAAACCCTGTTGCGCTCGTATGGCGGGGCGTTTGAAAATTATGTACGCCTGCGCGAATTTGAGCTGGCCCGGCGTACGCACATGAATGTGCAGCAGGTGATCGACGGGCTGAAGCAACTACAGGGCTTCAACATTTTAAGCTACCAGCAACAAACCGACCAGCCCCAGGTTACTTATTTAAAACCACGGCAGCCCGCCAACGCCCTCTATATCAATAAAAAAGCGATTGATGAACGAAAAGCCACTTACCTGCGAAAAATGGAAGCCGTTTTTGCTTACGCGGAACATAAAAAATGCCGCAGCCAAATGCTTCTGGCCTATTTTGACGAGCCTTACGCCGATAAATGCGGCGTTTGCGACGTATGTCTCGAAGAGAAACGAAAAAAGAACGCCTCCGAAATATTTGATGACATCACCAGTGAGGTTGTTCAATTATTAAGAACATCATCCCTGGATATCGGTTCGCTTGTCACCTCAACCATGACCGGTACCGAAAAGGAAAAGATCGAAACCATCCGGCTGCTGCTGGATGCCGGTAAGATTAAATTTGTTGGGGAAAATCTGATGATCAATTGATTAGCGTATAGAGATTGGAGATCGGGTTTCCACCGCTGAATTAAAGTCAAACAGTGGAAACCTGTTTTTTTATTATGATTTCATGTGAAAAACGATCATACTGTTGTGCTTGTTAACTATAGCATCCTCGCGATATTTTTTATAATACTGCAGCGTCATTAAATCAACCTGATAGTGAAATTTATCATGTTTTACTGCTATGTCGGTTAATCTGCTAAAAAATATTTTGTTAAACTCATTTGGGCGGCGATTTTTCAACTCTGAATTTTTAATCCGTTTTCCGTCTACCCATATTCCATACACCAAAGGGTTACTCCATGACTCAAGTTCAGATCTGCTAACAGTGCCCCCTTTAAGAGGCGGCGGTGGGTATTCAAAGAATATGGTGCGATTTTTTTGCTGTGCGCGACTCATTTGTTGATACAAATATTCCATACGTTGTTCTTCCGGCTTCGTCATTATTTTGCTCACGTCCTGATACCGTGTATACTTCTTTTCGTTTGCAATGTATTCGTCCATTAGTGCGCCGGATATTCCGTCTTTGGTGCTTGGATAATCACTGCTGCTCAAGCGTACCCAATTTCCGGTTGTAACCAATACTTTTTTATCAGTTTTCGCCGTCTTGGCTGAACTTTGAATTACCGAATTTTTTTTATTTGACAGGGATTTCTGCTGCGCCTTCGTTTTAGTACAAAATAGCATAAAGGCGGCGGCTATTACCGGGACAATTGCAAGCCGGGTGAGCCAGGCGGTGGTGCCGGATGTCGTTTTTGTCATCATGATCAATCGTTTTTTGGTGATGGAGTAATTAAACTGACTGGTTATCGATAAGCTTTGCAGTTGCGCCGCTTTGCTGATCAATAAATTTTGATAGGCAGCTACGTTATCTTTATGCAACGCGGCCGCATCGGCAATAAATTCGTGGTTTACCCGAATGTTTTTCCGGTATAAAAAAAGGAATGGATTGAACCAAAATACGGCCTGAACCAGCTCGACTAAAATAATATCAATGGAGTGCCATTGCCGCGCGTGAGCCAGTTCATGACGCAGCACTTCGGCTTCAATCCGCTTTTGGTAATAATCCCCCTCATTCAGAAAAATATAGTTTAAAAAAGTATGCGGCGTTAAATTTTGTTCGATCAGCACCAGCCGCGCATCTTCAAAACTTATTTTTTTATGCCGGACCAGGGTTAAATGAATGGAATACAGGTTTCTGATCAGCCTAAAAATCAATAAAAAGGTAATAACGGCATAAATCAGCACACAACTATATAAGCGATAATCAATAGGCTCTGCAGAGGGTAGTTCCGGCGTTATCGGAGTTGCGGAAACGAAACGGCTCTCCGTAACGATTTTCGTTTGAATAGGTACAATTGACGCGAACGGGGCAATATTATGCCGGACAACAATCAACGGGGCTAACAATGACAACATAATACCCGCGAGCAGGTAGAATCTGTTAAAGTTATACATTGCCTTATTTTTAAGCAAGAGATGATATGCTGCCAGCAGCAGACCCGAACACAGCGTTGAATTTACGAGGTACGTCATCATTGTTTTTTCCTTTTAATTTCGTTGTCGATGATTTTCTTGAGATCCTCCAGCTCTTTCGCCGTCAAATCGGTTTCGGTAGTAAAAAAAGATGCAAACTGCATGGGCGAGTTGCCAAAAAAGTTGTTTATCAAACCATTTACGTGCTTCGAAAAATAGGCCGACTTTTTAACCAGCGGATAGTACTGGCGGCTGTTACCCATTAATTTATAACCAACAAAGCCCTTATTCTGCATGCGTTTTAACAGTGTAGCAATGGTAGTGGGGGCAGGTTTAGGTTCAGGATAGCTTTCAATTATATCCTTCATAAATATATGGCCATGTTCCCAAATCAGGTCCATTAATTGCTCTTCTGTATCGGTCAATTTCATTTTTGTTCTATGAGTTGAGATTTAACTCTACAAATGTAGAATAAAAGAAATCATATTTCAAAATGTTTTAAAAAAAATATTTCTATTGGGAGACGGATCACAAGATGATCTCTATATTTATTAACTTATTAATCTAACCCAATATGTCATTCCAGGCTTACCTAAACAATATCAAAACAAAAACCGGCAAAGGCCCTAAGGATTTCAGGGAACTTGCGGAGCAAAAAGGTTTTACGCAGAACGGCGAAATTAAACCGGCCGTAAAAGCCGGCGATATCGTTAACTGGCTTAAAGCGGATTTCGGCTTGGGGCATGGTCATGCCATGGCGATTTATGCGCTGCTAAAAGGTGTAAAAAACGAAGACAGTGAATGATTTAAGTCGCTAATTTAAATCCATACTTATCAATATGCTGCATTCCTTCGCTTATATCCTTTCTTTTTTAATTGGTGGCATCGCGCTCATCGTTGTGCTGACCACCAAATTTAAGGTACCCGCATTTTTTGCTTTATTTTTTGCCTGCCTGCTGGTGGGTTTAGGAATCGGTCTTCCGTTTGCGGGTGTGTTAACGATAATAAAAGACGGGTTTGGCAATATTTTAAAGTCATTGGGATTGATCATTGTGCTGGGAACAGCTTTGGGCTTATTGCTCGAATATACAGGCAGCACCGCCGTAATGGCCGCTTTTCTGTTAAAAAAACTGGGACGCCGCCACGCGCCGCTGGCCATGAGCGTCACCGGCTTTATAGCCGGATTGCCCATATTTTGCGATTCGGGGTTTATTGTGCTGAGCGGGCTAAACAAATCGATGGCCCGGCGAACAGGTATTCCCATAACTATCATGTCGGTTTCATTGGCTACTGGATTGTATGCTATACATTGCCTTGTGCCGCCGCATCCGGGCAGCTCCGCAGCCGCGGGAATTATCGGCGTTGATTTCGGAAAGCTGATTTTAGTGGGCATTGCAGTTGCCTTGCCGGCGATGATCGTTGGTAATTTATGGGCCAGGTATGCCGGGAAAGGAGCACCGGATAAACTTACTGAAGACGTGATTGCCGAACATAAAAAAGATGAATATCCATCACTAACCCGTGCTTGCCTGCCGGTAATTGTGCCGATCGTTTTAATCGGGCTAAAATCGTTTTTAACAACAGGTATAACCGCTCCCGGCGGGTGGCTGGCTATAATAACAATCATTGGCGACCCGGTTATTGCTTTACTAGTCGGCGTATTACTGGCTTTCAACGGCAAATGGTCGTGGAAAAAAAGTGAGACAGGCAAACTTTTACAAGATGCGACAGAAAAGGCCGGCGGGATATTGGTGATCATCGGTATGGGCGGCGCTTTTGGCGCTATTTTAACCGCTGCTAAAATAGGAGAGCATTTTAGCGAGTCGTTGGCATTGGGGAGCATGGGCATCTTTTTTCCGTTTTTAATAACATCAGTATTGAAAACCGCCCAGGGTTCGTCGACAGTGGCTATCATTACAGCCGCGTCTATTGTGCAGCCATTGCTGCCGGCCCTTGGCTTGGATACGGAGACCGGGAAGCTGCTTTGTGTGCTGGCGATGGGTGCGGGTTCTATGATGATATCCCATGCCAATGACGCCTATTTTTGGGTGATCGCAAAGTTCTCCGGGCTGGAAATGAAAACCATGTTAAAGGTATATTCGGTGGCTACAATATGGATGGGGCTGACGACTATGGCGATGGTTTATATATTATCAAAGGTATTATGATATGAACATCCTTATAGCTCCAAATGCCTTTAAAAACAGCCTGAACGCTGGCGATGCCGCTCGTGCCATTCAGCAGGGGTTAGCGCTAAGCAGTTTGGATTGCATATCGACCTGTTTCCCGATAGCAGATGGCGGCGACGGCACAGGCAGTCTCATCATTGAAACATGCAAGGGAAAAATAATAGAGAAAGGAGTTCATGATCCGCTTGGCAAAAAAATAAAGGCTTCATTTGGATTAATAGATAACGGCCAAACAGCGGTAATTGAAATGGCCGATGCATCGGGACTCAGGTTGCTGAACAAAGATGAGCTGAATCCTTTAAATGCATCCTCATACGGAACGGGAGAGCTGGTTAAGTTTGCGCTTGATACAGGCGTAAACAAAATTATTATTGCCATGGGCGGCTCGGCGACTGTTGATGGCGGCTGCGGGATATTAAGTGCGTTAGGAGTTTCCTTTTTGAATGCCCGGGGAGAGATGTTGCCGGCAAACCCCACAGGACTGACCGGTATGGTAAAGGTAGATACCTCTTCACTTGACCAAAGAATCCTCGATTGTGAAATCATTATTCTTTGCGATGTGGATAATGAGCTGCTTGGTCCGCGCGGCGCGGCGCATATGTTCGGCCCGCAAAAGGGCGCTACGGCTGACGGTGTTATTTTATTGGACGCATTTTTAAAGAATTTCGCGGCTATTTCATCCCTGCAAACGGGGATCGATATGGCCGGCATCAAACATAGCGGAACAGCAGGAGGTGCCGCGGCCGGTTTGCATGCCTGGTTAAATGCTAAACTGGTAAACGGCATCGATTACTTCTTATCACTTACTGGCTTTGACGAAGCGTTGAAAGATTGCGACCTGCTGATAACCGGCGAGGGAAGTATCGACAAACAAACCTTACAGGGGAAAGGACCGGTCGGTGTCGCCGTAAAGGCGAAAAAATCTAATATCCCGGTAATTGGCGTTGCGGGCAAAGTACCTTTAGAACAGGACGATGAACTAAATAAGTATTTTGATGTTTTAATATCGATCAATAATGAGCCCGGCGATGTAAGCACCGCCGTGAGAAATACCCATAAGAATTTGATACGAACAGCAAAAATGATAGGGGATTTATTGGCCCTTGATAACCGACCCGCATGATAGATAATGCGCTTATACTAATATCTTATGAAAATGTACCAACAGCATCTGCAATTAACCGCCAGAAAACGCGGCTTTCATATTATTACATCAGAAATTATACATGCGCTGCCGCAAATAGGTGAAATAAAAACCGGTATTTGCCAGGTGTTTATCCAGCATACTTCGGCTTCGCTCACCATCAATGAAAATGCCGCGCCGGATGTCCGGAAAGATTTCGAAATGTATTTTAATAAGGCGGTTCCAGAAAACGACCCCGATTACCAGCATGATGATGAAGGCCCTGATGATATGCCGGCCCACCTGAAAGCCGCCTTACTGGGCAGCTCGGTTACCATTCCTATCCGCAACGGCAGGCTGGCTTTGGGTACCTGGCAAGGAATTTATTTATGCGAGCATCGTGATGACGCCACAAAACGGAGTTTGGTGATTACCGCGTGGGGAGAGTGATGTGGGAAAGTCAAAAGTCAAAGTCAAAAGTTTTGGCTTGTAATGGATTTGATTCAATGGGGTGTGCTTTATAACTCATTTATCTTCTATATTTGGGTATCCACATAATAATTATGAAACCTTTATTTCTAATTATCGCATTAAGCTGCTTTACTGTAATGGCTAAAAGCCAGGCAACTAACATTGGTGAAACAACAATATCAGAATGGCAGTACGGGAAGAACGGCGCTGTTTCTATCACTTATGATGACGGCTCGTATAACCAGTTCAAAGGGGCTTTGCCTGTTATGGAGCGCTTGCATTTACCGGCTACTTTTTTTGTAATAACCGGCGGTATCCCAGGCTCAAAATACCACGGTAAATTTATTGGCCGGCCGGTAGAAACGATTATCGCCGAATCGGCGACTACTCCGACCAGCGCGCAGAATTTTTTAGAACGATGTTCTGCTGCCGGTTACTTAGGGTACAAAGGAACAATTACTTACGTTACACGGGCAGCTAGCTTGTATGACAATCCTAAAAGAAAAGAACAGGCCTATAAAGTGATGGATGAAGTTTATCAAAAAGTGCGCAATGGCGATTTTCAGCCGGGTTATCAGCCTTGTGACGAGTATTTGCAGGAAAAGGGATCTACATGGAATGATTTCAGGCACTATGCAGCCGAAGGTTATGAGATTGCCAGCCACTCCATTACACATGCCAGCATGCCCGGGCTCGATTCGGTTAATATTGTTTATGAGCTTGAAAAAAGCAAGGAAGAAATAAGAAATCAAATGGGTGCGAAATATACCTTTTCAACTGAGGTGCCTTATGGTTACGAAAATGAGCGGGTGATGAAAATAGCCTACAAAATTTACCCGGCATTACGCAACCGTATGCCGGAACCATGGTTAACGGAAATTGACCGCCCGAGCAGAAAAACACCCGCCACAAACGGCAAGGATTATGTGCAATGGCAGCGCGAATGCAATACCCGGGCGCCTTTGCCGCTAATGAAATCGTGGGTTGACACCACAGTGGCACGGAAAGATACATGGCTGGTGCTGGTTATTCATGGTGTTGACGGGTTGGGTTATGAAGCTCTGCCGCATACCTTGCTGGATGAGTATTTTCAATACATCAAAAACCGGGAGGATAAGCTTTGGGTTGCCACCTTTGGCGATGTAACCAAATATATGCGGGAAAGGGAAAACGTGAGTGTGAATACCAATAAAGCGAAAAGCGGAATCGATTTAAACATCAATAATCCGCTTGACAAAGAAATGTATACTGTTCCGCTAACCCTTAAAACGTACGTGCCGGAAAACTGGAAACAAGTAGCTGTAAAGCAGGGAGGCAAATCACAAAAAGTTAGCCCGGCAAAAGATGACAAAGGAACATATGTAGTTTACCAGGTAAGCCCCAATATAAAAAACGTTAATTTGGCAGGTCTCTGACCATTTATCCGCAATCCCTATGGACCATAGACCATGGTCTATCGACTACAGCAGCCCAGTCAAAAACGCCATCGTATCCACGCCGTCAGCATAATCCCATAGCGCCGGCTGCTGGCTCATGCCAAAATCAACTACTTGCGGTTTTACCGGTAACGACGCGTTGCTAACGACGCATTGTATATTATCGCTTTGCCGGTCGAGCAGGTTTTGTACGGATTCCATATCATCATAATATTCGTAGTACAGAACAGCAAGCGGAGAGGCCAGCCTTTCATCATCCTTCAACAGTAAAAAGCCGTTATCAAAATGTTTGTCGCTGTTAACCAGGTAGATCGATTTATTATAATCGTAATTGTTATTATATTTATGGTGGTTAATAATGGGTTGATATGCTTCAATCGACTCAAAAAAGAAGTTGAAGATATAGCCTTTTGGTACCAGCACCTTCGACACGTTCCGGCAGCCTAATCCATAGTAATCAAATATATCATGCCCCAATTCAAACAATTGTTCTCCGGTTTCATTGCCCGTGAGCACGGCCACACTGTTACGGTTTTTGCGGATGATGTTCGGAACCTTTCCGAAATAATATTCAAAATACCGCGAGGTGTTGTTGCTACCGGTGGCTATTATTGCATCAAAACCTTCCAATCGTTCAACAAAACTATATTGATCTCTAAATTCCGGTTCAATATCACCAAGCATTTCTAATACATATTTGATCAACCTGGCATCCTGAGACGATGCTTTGATCAGCGCATGGTTGCCGGTTACCAGCACACATAAAACATCATGAAAACCTACCAGCGGGATATTGCCGGCCAAAATAAGCCCGACTTTTTTAGGCGCCTTGTCATAAACAATATCATAACCGGTCAACCAGGAAGCAAGATCGTCCCGATTTAGCATTTTTCCGATAGCCTTTACCGCTTTTAATACGCTTTCAGGCGTAAACCAGGCATTGAACTGCTTCTCATCATTTATAACGGCTAATAATTGTTCGTTCGGGTTAATTAGCTGTTCTCCAAGCCTGGAAAATGCGTTGATTGAGTGTGTTTTGCTAAAATTTGACATATATATGGTCAGGATCTAAACCCTTCAAGTCTTTTTTTGTTATCTTTGCGTGCTTTAAAAACAGGGCAAAGGTAATTGAGAATATAAGATATTAAGACACTATGGCGATTAAAATCACCGATGAATGTATAAACTGCGGAGCTTGCGAACCCGAGTGCCCGAATAATGCTATTTATGACGCCGGGGCTGCATGGCGCTTTTCGGATGGTACCGGCCTTAAAGGGCTTATTGATTTTGGAGACGGCAATACGCTGAATGCTGAGGAAACGCAGGCGGCTTTATCAGATGATATATATTATATAGTTCCCGATAAATGCACTGAGTGCGTTGGCTTTCACGACGAGCCACAATGTGCGGCTGTTTGCCCGGTAGACTGTTGTGTAGATGACGAGGATGTTCGTGAAACAAAAGAGGAGTTATTAGCCAAAAAAGAATGGCTGCACATGAACGAATAAGTTTTTTTATTATATTTGATAAATGGAAAAGGTGTCCCGGTAGGTATTGGGATACTTTTTTTTTGCATTAAAAACCACCTATTAACCGGAATATCGATTTTATGGAATACGGTATTTGTAACCTTGCCATTGTCCCGCTAAGGGCCGAAGCCAGCGACAAAAGCGAACAAGTGTCGCAGGTGTTGTTTGGCGAAACTTTCGAAATTTTGGAGTGGACCGAAAGCTGGGTGAAAATTACTACCGCCATTGATAACTATACAGGCTGGATTGGCAGGCTGCAATTCACCATGCTTGGTCACCTGGCATACAAAAAATTTAAGCAAACGCCACCTCCCTTAACATTCCGCCCGGTTACACAGGCATGGAAAATAGCCAATAATAGTATTTCTTATTTGCCTGTGGGCAGTTCGCTTGCATTTTTAGAAGGAACCACCTGTCATATCGGCGATGACCGGTTTGAAATAATAGGAGAAATAGGTGAGACTGAAAACTTTGCTATCACCGCCATGTCGTTTTTAAATACACCTTACTTATGGGGCGGCCGCACGCACTTCGGGATTGATTGCTCGGGTTTTACCCAGGCTGTGTTCAGGTTGCAGGGCATTAACCTATTGCGCGATGCCGGTATGCAGGTTGAACAGGGCTACCAGGTAAGTTCGTTGTATGAAACCAAACTGGGCGACCTGGCGTTCTTTGAGAACGCGGAAGGGAGAACGGCCCATGTTGGCATCATGCTCAACAACGAAAAAATAATTCACGCGTCCGGCAGAGTGAAAATTGATTCCATTGACGAAAAGGGCATCTATTCGGAGGAGTTAAAGCGGTATACTCACAAACTCAGCGAGGTTAAGAGAATGTTTTGAGGGTTGAGAGCCAAGAAGCAAGATATCAAGAGCCAAGACTATAATTAAACCGGCTGTCGGTTCTCGGATGCTGTAAAAACAGATTGCGATTCCCGGTCTTGCCTCTTGCTTCTTCCAGTCTTGCTTCTATCACCTGTCAAACTGTATTTCCCACACAATAACTCTTTTATCATCGCTGACAGATATGAGTTGATTGCCGTTCCATGCGAGCTTATTGACAGATAGCTGATGGCTTGCGTAACCTTTTTCGCGACTGATGGTTTTGCAGAGTTTAAAATCGTCAGCACCCCAAATTTTTATTGTTTTGTCCATGCTCGCAGTGGCGAAATATGGCAAAGAAGGATGAAAAGCGATACAATTTATAGCGAATAAATGAGCGGGAATTGTTTGCAGCGACCCGAGCGAGCGGATATTCCATATCTTTAATTGCGCGTCGCGTCCGCCCGAAATTAAATAGTCTCCTGAAGGCGCATACTGCAACGAAAAAACCGACATCGTATGTCCGGTTAATGTTTTAATGAGGCTGTAATCCTCCAGGTCGTAAATTTTGACCTGGTTATCGCGCAGGCCGAAGGCAACGGTTTTTTCATCCGGCGAAATGGCAATACAGCGTACGGTATCCGCCGAAACTTTGATCGTATGCAATAATTCCAACGTTTCGAGGCTTACAACCGAAACTGTCCCATCTTCGGATGCTATTAGCAATTCCTTTTTGTGGTTAACAGATTTGATATCGAAGACAGGCTTCTGGTGATTTTTAAGTGCAGGAAGCAATTGCTGTTTTATAAAATCAAAAACCTGGGCTGTACCATCCCGTAACCCGGCAAATAAAAATGGATAACCAACCGGGCAATGTATGGCATAAACGGATGCCGGTACCGGGAACATTACTTTTATAAAGGAATAGTTCTTCAGGCTCCACTCAACCAAACCTTTGTCGTTACCGCCGGTAAATAGAATACCCGGCTTCTGCGAAAGCTCCACGGTAAATATCGGGTTGCCGTGGCCGTTCAGTTCAGCTATTTTTTCTACAGAGATCATTTTAGTCGATAGTCCATAGACCATGGACCATAGTGAGTTTGAGTTAAAAATAATAAGTAATCAAATGAACAGAAAACCAATCGCTAAATCCATGGCCTATGGACTATCGACTATGACTATCTATGCCTTTCCTCTAAATTCTTAGCGATCCTCTCGAGGCTTAAACCTTTTTCGCGTAGCAATACCAGCAGGTGGAATACCAGGTCGGATGATTCGTTGATCAGATCTGTTTCAGTTTCGTTTAATGCGGCTATTACTGTTTCCACAGCTTCTTCGCCAACTTTTTGCGCTATTTTATTTAGGCCCTTGTTGCGGAGCTTGTTAACGTACGAACCTTCCTGCGGATGCTCGTACCTGGACGCAATTATTTCCTCAAGCTGCAATATAAAATTCTGGTTATAGCCGGTTTTAAAGCAGCTGCGTTCGCCTGTATGGCAGGTAGGGCCGTCGGCTTTAACCTTTATCAGCAGGGTATCGTTGTCGCAATCAAGATGCATGGCGCTTACGTGCAGGTAGTTGCCACTGGTTTCACCTTTTGTCCAGAGCCTGTTTTTTGAGCGTGAAAAAAAAGTGACCTTGTTTTCTGCTACCGTTTTATTGTAAGCTTCCTGGTTCATATAGCCGAGCATCAGCACCTCCAATGTTTGCTCGTGCTGTATGATAACCGGCACAAGCCCATCGGATTTATTAAAATTTATATCCATTATTGTTTAATTCGTATCCCGGCTGTAAAGGTTGGATAATTAGACGACATATTCAATAATTAAGCAATTTAAGGGATAAATACGACAAAGCCGCGATAAGTCATTTGTGGGAACTTTACCAGCGGCTTTGTTATTTACTTCTCCGTAAGCTGAAGATTATAGCTTCAAATCGCCCCAGCCCTCCCTATATGTCCGCCGGATGAATTGATTGGCGGGTTCAAAATTGGTTACCCGCATATTTTCGCCATCCCATTTGAGGTCGACATACCGCCCGCTGAATTTATTTCCTTCCATGTTGCCATAAACGGGGTCGTTTCGTTTTATTTTCTCCTGTATATCAAAGCTGCGCAGCAGCAGGTTGCCCAGCAGTACTGTTTCGGTTAACGGCCCGGCGTATCCCTCAAACGGCGAATCGACCTCCATTTTCCCGTAACCGGCTATGGAAGCGTCGACCCATTGCCACCAGTGGCCGTCCATTCCGCCTGTAACGCGCGGATATTTTTGCGGAACGTTCACATCCTTATTCAGCGAAAGCGGCAACAATCTTGGATGGCTGCCGCCCCAGCCGCACGAAACTTTTCCTTTGGTGCCGATAAACAGCGTACACCCCTCAAAATCGTTTTCGCCCGGGAAATCGCCCAGCGCTTCGTTCATATTTACATCAGGATCGAGCTCGTTAAGCCGTTCGGGAGTGATCCCGCCATCCATCCAGTGCAGGTCGAGGTTCTTCCCGTTTTTTTGCTTGAATTTAAATTTGATCGAGCTGGAAACCGGGCCGCTTTCGGGATAAATACCCTCTTTAAAAATGCCTTTATAAACAGTGCTTGCGCTGCCGGATACATCCGTAGGATAACCCAGTTCCAGCAATTTAAACGGCGGCCCCATAATGTGACAGCCCATATCACCCAAAGCGCCTGTTCCAAACTCCCACCAGCCGCGCCAGTTAAATGGCACCAGGTTGTCGATATAATCGAGTTTCCGGGCGGTGCCCAACCAAAGATCCCATTTTAGCTCTTTCGGGATCGGCGGCTTTGCGGTTGGCCACGAAATGCCTTGCGGCCAAACGGGGCGGTCGGTCCAGCAATAAACTTTTTCGATATCGCCGATCAAGCCCGCTTCAAACCATTCGCGCATGGTACGCATGCCATCGCACGATGCGCCCTGGTCGCCCATTTGGGTAACTACTTTATATTTTTTTGCAGCCTCAGTTAACACACGTGCCTCATAAATATCATGGGTTAGCGGCTTTTGCAGGTATAAATGCTTACGCATCTGCATAGCGCTGTGGCCAACCACCGCATGGTTATGGTCGGGAATGGCTACGGTAACCGCGTCGAAATTTTTATGCTCTTTTTCAAACATCTCGCGCCAATCATAGTAAAATTTCGCCTTCGGGAACTCCTTGCGGCGCGCGGCAGCAGGCCGTTCGTCCACATCGCACAGGAATGCTATTTCTGCATTCTTTTTAGGTGCGGTGGCGAAGTGACGGATATCGTTCTCCGCTTCGCCGCCGGTGCCTACCGCAGCTATATACAGTTTGTCGCTGGGGGCGGTAAAACCCGTCCCACCTAAAACAAACCGCGGCACGATGTAAAATCCGGCTGCAGCCAAGGCGGATTTTTTTATAAACTCGCCCCGGCTGATGGCTGGCTTAATTGTTTTATCGTTATTTTCCATAAGACGATTATTTTTTTGCAAGTGGTTTAACGGCGACCTCTTTAAAGAAAACCACATCATCATTACCATGATTCTGTAATCCTATATAGCCTGAAACAGGCCTGGGGCCGCGATAAGGCTCGAAATCAAATTTGCGTTCCGGAGTGGGTTGCCCTTCGGTGTAATCAGTTACCTTTTGCCCGTTCACTACAACAATGGTGCGCGGACCGTCGAGGGTAATATCCATAACGTTCCATTCGGGGCCTGGCTTGCCGGGTTTAGCAAGCGGTTTGGTTAGAGAATATAGCGTACCCGTTACATGATAGTCATCTTCTTTCGATGTTTCCGGATGATTATCAATCTGTACTTCATACCCATAAAATACCGGCATCCACGGCTCGCGCGGCTCGATGGGTATGCGGATAAATACACCCGAGTTGCTGTTAAATTTTTCCATCTTATAAACAATGCGGATGGTACAGTTGCTGAATTTTTCTTTTGTCCAGTAAAGCAGCCCCATGCCGCCGTGACTACCGGTTAAACCGTCTTTAACGTACCTGCTGCCGGGCCCAACTTGTTTCCAGCCGGTTAGGTCCTTGCCATTAAAAAGCTGCCGCCAGCCATTGGCTGAATCTTTATTGATATCCTGGGCGTGCGCAGTGATGCATCCCAATAAAAGTGCGAATCCGGCGCTTATGCGCAGGCTTTTCAGAATTAAATTCCTGGTCATGTTCATTTAGGTTAAATAGGGTTTAATGCCGCACAGTAATAATTGGTAACTGGTGCATGCATGGTTTACAATGGTTCCCTAAATTAGAAATATTATTAAAGGCAACAAAATCAAATAACAATTTACCTGCAAAAATAAATCAGTAATTTTACTGCCCGGATGACCGCCTCAGAAATTATAAAAACCCTTCAGCAAAAAAAATATAAGCCTGTATACCTGCTGCATGGTGAAGAGCCCTATTATATCGATCTGGTTAGTAATTACGTGGAGCACCAGCTTTTACCCGATGCTGAAAAGGGCTTTAACCGAACCGTACTGTACGGTAAGGATACCGATATTATGACGGTGCTTGGCGCCGCCAAGCGTTATCCGATGATGGCCGATTACCAGGTAGTGCTGGTAAAAGAAGCCCAGGATATGAAATGGGGGAACGATGATACCGACAAAAAGAACATTAACCCGCTGTTGAATTACCTGGAAAATCCGTTGCCCAGCACCATACTGGTTTTTTGTTATAAGTACGGCAAATTTGATAAGCGTAAAAAAACCTACAAAGCCATTGAAAAAAACGGGCTTATATTTGAATCGGCGCCGTTGTATGATAGCAAGGTGCCGGGATGGATAGAGGGTTTTATAGCAGAAAAAGGGTATAAAATAAACCAGCAGGCTTCACTGATGCTGGCAGAATATTTGGGTAACGACCTTTCAAAGACTGCTAACGAGCTTGAAAAACTGATGCTGAATGTAACCGCAGGGCAGGAGATAACATTAAAGCATATCCATGATAATATAGGTATCAGCAAAGAATATAACGTTTTTGAACTACAGGCCGCGCTGGGTAAAAAGGATGTCTTTAAAGCCAACCAGATCATCAATTATTTTGAGGCCAATCCTAAGACTAACCCGATTATATTGGTGCTGGGTAACCTGAATACTTTTTTCAGCAAGGTGCTTGCATATCATTATACACAGGACAAATCGCAGCAAAACCTAGCCCGGCAGCTGGGCGTAAACCCATATTTTGTAAAAGACTATGAGCAGGCTGCACGTAGTTACAACTACGGCAAAACTATGCAGATCATCAGCTACCTGCGCGAATATGATGTGAAGAGCAAAGGCGTGGATTCAAATACCGGACACGGCGGACTGATGAAGGAACTGGTGTTTAAAATATTGCACTAAAAAAATATGTCGGCTATTAATAATTATTTGTTACCAAATTGGTAACAAATAATGTATATTTGTGTTGTAATGTATGCGTATAATAGCTGTAAAAACTTTAAAGGAAT
>JAQBOH010000063.1 GCA_028288125.1 Mucilaginibacter sp. | reverse complement strand
TGGCTCTATACTGTGGCTAAGAACAGGGCGAAGGATCATTTAAAACGGAACAACATCTTTTCTGAGAAAGTTAAGCGGGGCATACAGCGATCCGATACCGAACTCCAAGAGATTGAGATCGATCTGTCAGTTAAAAATATTATTGACAGCCAGCTGCAAATGATGTTTGCCATTTGTCATCCGGCGATTTCTGTGGAAGCTCAAATAGGTTTATCGCTGCGCATCCTTTGCGGGTTTGGGATCGAGGAGATAGCGGACGCGTTTTTAAGCAATAAGGAAACCATCAATAAACGCCTGTTCAGGGCGAAGGAAAAGTTAAGAAAAGAGAAGGTAAAGATCGAATTTCCCGGAGCATCAGAAATTGATGTAAGGCTGGAAACGGTGCTAACCACGCTCTACCTGCTTTTCAACGAAGGTTATTATTCGTTGTCGCAAAACACTACATTACGAAAAGACCTTTGCCTGGAGGCCATGCGGCTAACTTATTTGCTGGCCGATAACCCGGGCACAAGCAAGCCGCCGGTAAATGCTTTGCTGTCGCTGATGTGTTTCCACGCCTCCCGGTTTGATGCGCGGCTGAGCCAAAACGGCGAAATTATTTTATACGACGACCAGGATACAACGCTGTGGAATGAACAACTCATCACACAAGGCGAATTCTATTTAAACAAAGCGGCTACGGGCGATAAAATATCCAAATACCACCCCGAAGCAGCCATCGCGTATTGGCATACGAAAAAAGACGATACCACGGAAAAATGGGAGAGTATATTACAGCTCTATAATAGACTGCTTCAAATAGAATATTCGCCCATTGCAGCCCTAAACCGTACGTTTGCGTTAGCAAAGGCGCGCGATAAACCGTCAGCCATTGCCGAGGCCGAAAAATTAAAGCTTACCACCAATCATTTATATTATTCACTGCTGGGTTATTTGTATACGGATATTGATACCCAACAGGCATTAAATCATTTAAAAACGGCGTTAAGACTGGCCAAATCAAAAACCGATAAAGGAATGATTCTGAAAAGCATAAACAAGCTCCCGGAAGCTAAATAGAAACAAACAATCAACAATCAAGCAATAAATACAATTTGTAACTAAGCCGTTCGTTTAGCATCTTAGCAGAATATTATCCCCTAGTAAAATGTATTTAAACAAAAAGATAGCTATAACGGCATTAGCGGTTGTTTTTTTAACCGCCGGCGCACTTGCGCAGGTTAAAAAAAAGCCTGTTCCCTCCCACAAAAGCAAACCCGTTGCTACGGCTGAACAATTAAGGGGCAGTATTTTGCCGGTCGACCCGTATGTCATCATCGGTAAGCTGCCCAATGGCCTTACCTATTATATCCGTAAAAACGCTGAACCTAAAAACAGGGCCGAATTATACCTGGTAAGTAAAGCCGGATCGGTATTAGAGGCTGACGATCAGCAAGGCCTGGCACATTTTACCGAGCACATGGCCTTTAACGGCACACGCGACTATCCCAAAAATCAGCTGGTAGATTACCTGCAAAAATCAGGTATCAAATTCGGCGCCGACCTGAATGCCTTTACATCGTTTGATGAAACCGTTTACCAATTGCCGATACCGACAGATAGCATCAAAACATTCGAGAAAGGATTTAATATCCTGGCAAACTGGGCAGGCTACCAAACATTTGACCAAAAAGAGATTGACGCTGAACGCGGCGTAGTATTAGAGGAAGCGCGCCTGCGCGGGAAAAATGCCCGGGAACGTTTAAGCCTGCAAACGCTGCCGGTGTTACTCAATAATTCGAGATATGCCCAGCGTTTGCCAATTGGTAAGGACGAGATTTTGAAAACATTCAAACCTGAAACCATTAAAGGGTTTTATCACGACTGGTACCGGCCTGATCTTGAAGCCGTAATAGCCGTTGGCGATTTTGACCCCAGGCGGGTTGAACAACTGATCAGGGAAAACTTCTCATCACTCACAAACCCTCCGGGCGAAAAACTACGTCTAAAATACCCCGTACCGGCTACACCCGGCACCGCCGTAAAGATCGCGACTGACAAAGAGTTTCCATATACCATCGCCGAGATCGTTGTAAAACATCCCGGAAGGACGGATAAAACAACGGCAGATTATATACAAAGTATCCGGATCCAATTATTTAACCAGATGCTGAACGCCCGTTTGGGCGAGTTGCTGCAAAAAGCCAACCCGCCATTTTTATTCGGCCAGGCCAATTATGGCGGATTTATTGCTAAGCAGGATGCCTTTACTTCGTTCGCGGTGGCTAAACCGGGGCAGCTTGAAACGGCAGTAAAGGCTGTTGTGGCCGAGACCGAAAGGGTCAGGATGTTTGGCTTTACCTTAACGGAACTTGAACGGGCAAAGCAAAACGCCCTATTAGGGATTGACAATGCATATAAGGAGCGCGACAAAACCCCATCGGCAAACTTTGTAAATGAATATGAGCAAAACTTTTTAACCGGGGAAGCTATCCCGGGCATATCTTACGAATATAACTTTTATGTGAACAACATCGGCCGGATAACGCTTGCCGAAATGAACGCCCTGGCTGGAAAATTTATCAGCGATCAAAATCGTGTGGTGATTGTTGAAGCGCCCGATAAGGAAAAAGATAAGCTGCCAAACGAGAAAACCTTATTGGATTGGATAAGCGCCGGAGGAAAAAACCTAACGCCCTACATCGATAACACTGTTGATAAACCCCTGTTAGACAAGCTGCCTGTTGCCGGTAAAATCATAAGCGAGCAGGCCGACAGCGCCATCGCAACCACAACCATAATGCTAAGCAATGGTGTAAAAGTGATATTGAAACCTACCGAATTTAAAAACGACCAGATACTGATAAATGGCTACCGCTTTGGCGGCACCTCGCTGGCAAGCGATCCCGATTTTATGTCCGCTGAAATTTCGGGGAATATCGTCGGCAGCAGCGGTATTGCCGAATTTACCCAGGCGCAACTGGATAAAATGCTAAGCGGCAAAAATGTAAATGTATCGCCTTATGTCAGCGACATAACAGAAGGCATTTCAGCCAGTTCAACCCCTAAAGATTTTGAAACCGCAATGCAGCTGGTATACCTCTACTTTACCCGTCCGCGCAAGGATGCCGACATTTGGCAATCAAACATAAGCCAAACCAAATCGTTGCTGGCTAACCGCGGCCTCGATCCTATCAGGGTATTTGAAGATACGATTTCGGCAACTTTGAGCAATCATAACTTCCGCGGAATGGCGGCAAGCATCGAAAAATTAAATACGGCTACTCTCGATAAATCGTACGGTTTTTATAAAGACCGTTTTGCCGACGCGAATGGATTTGTTTTCACCCTTGTGGGCAGTTTTAAGGTAGAAACCATAAAGCCATACCTGGCAGCCTATTTGGGGAGCCTGCCATCAACAAACGGCAAGGAAACCTATAATAATTTGCATATCCAGCCGCCTGCAGGTCAGATCACCAAAATAGTGAACAAGGGGATTGGAGATAAAAGCAGCGTGCAGCTGGTATTCAGCGGCGATTACGACTACATTGAAACAAACAATATCCAGCTCGACGCGCTGGAAGAGATCCTCCAGATCAAACTTACCGAGCGCCTGCGCGAACAGGAAAGCGGCACATATTCACCGGGTGTCAGGGCCAGCTATAGAAAAATTCCGGCTGGCAGGTATAGCTTTACTATTGCCTTTGAATGCGCCCCCGCTAATGTAGACAAGCTGATAAATGCGGCGTTGGATGAGATCGGGAAAATCAAACAAAATGGCGCCGTATCAACCGATATTGAAAAATTTAAAGCCCAGGAGGCGCGATCAACACAGGTGCAGTTAAAACAGAATATTTTTTGGGCAGGCTATTTAGGCGCTGCTTCGCAAAACCAGGAAAACCCGGATGATATTTTAAATCACGTAAACAGCCTGAACAATATCACCGTGCAAAGCACAAAGGATGCTGCCAATAAATATCTGAGCGGCAATAACCTGATCAAATTTATATTGATGCCCGAGAAAAAATAGAGATTGTTTGATCTTTTAAAGATTTGTCAACTTTTTAAAAGTTGACAAATCCAAAACGCGCAAGATTATTTCAATTTCTCCAGCGCGGCCTTTATCCTTGGGATCATTTGCTCAATGTCCTGCAAAGTGCTCGCGCCTACCGATACGCGGAACCAGTTTACGTTATCGTCCGTGCCAAATGCCGAGAATGGCACAAAGGCAACTTTTGCTTCTTTGATGAGATAAAAATTAATATCGGTTGATGTTTTCAGCAGTGTACCATCCGGGGTGGTTTTACCGGCATAATCAACTTTTACAGTCAAATAAATAGCGCCCATAGGCTCTATGGCATCAACATTAAACCCGTCGGCCTTTAACTCCTTAAATCCCTGGTAAAGGGTGTTCAAACTATTTTGAATATTTGATTTGAGCTGGGCCAGGTAACTATTCACTTCATCATCCTGTTTCAGGAATTTAGCCATGGCCACCTGCTCAGGCTTTGGCGACCAGGCGCCCATGTGGCCTACTATCGCCTTCATGTGGCTGATCACATTGGCAGGGCCAAATCCCCAGCCTACACGTACGCCGGTTGCGGCAAAACATTTAGAAGCGCCGTCAACAAATATCACTACGTCCTTTAATTCGGGGCGCAGGCTAACCGGGTCAAAATGCTGGTGGTGGCCAAAGGTTAGCTGCGAATATATCTGGTCGTACAAAATATAAAGCGGTTTTTCGCCGGCTTTGCGGGTTTTGTTTTCGGCAATAACCAGGTCGCAAATCTCTTCCAGGTCCTTTTTGTCGAACATGGTGCCGGTGGGATTAAGCGGCGAGCAAAGCGCCAGCAAGGCTGCGCCTTTTATGTGCGGGCGTATCTCGTCGGCAGTTGGCATAAAATTATGCTCGGGCCGGGTTTGAATAATGATCGCCTCTGCGCCGGTAAGGTCGCAATAATGGTTATTGTTCCATGATGGAGCGGGGAATACCACCTTATCGCCCGGGTCAACAAGCGCCAAATAGGTGGAATAAATTAAAGGACGTGAACCGCCGGAGATCAATATCTGGTTTGAAGCATAGTCCAGGTTGTACCTGCTTTTCAAAAATGCCGAAACGCTTTCGCGGAGGCCGAGCATACCGTCGGCGGCAGGATAGTTGGTTTGGTTATCGTTGTAGGCGTCAATGATCCCTTGTTTCAATGCCTGCGGAATTGGGTAAATATTTGAATCGAAATCGCCGATGGTTAAGTTGGCGATATTTTGTCCTTGTCTTTTTAATTCGTTGATCTCTCCTGCTATTTTGATAATTTCGGACCCATGCAGGTTTTGGGATAATACAGATACGCTCATGTTAGATGTGCAAATTTTGGATGTGCAAATGTGCGGATTTTATTTAGAAAGGTGAAAGGTTAAAGGCGAAAGGTTAAAGGTTTGTTGGTGTGTATAAACCAAGAGCAACCGGGAGCAAACCTTTCGCCTTTAACCTTTCACCCTTTACCTCCTCCCTCTTGTTTCTTTCCCCATAAGTGTATAAGTTTGCGCCTCATTAATAGCGTTATGTCAAAAGCATCCGAAATAAAGAATGGCAACATCATTCGCTTCAACGGCGAGTTGTTACAGGTTGAAGAATTTTTACACCGTACACCGGGCAATTTGCGCGCATTTTACCAGGCACGCATGCGCAACGTAAAAACCGGCAAGCTGGTTGAATACCGTTTCCGCACGGATGAAGATGTGACCATAGCGCGTGTTGAAACAAACGACTACCAGTATTTATATGAAGATGCAGGCTCGCTGGTGGTAATGGATAACACCACTTTCGACCAGCATAACATACCCAAAACATTATTCGGCAACGCGGTAAAATTCCTGAAAGAGGGGATGAATGTGATCGTGGCTTTTGAAAGCGATGAGCCTATTATGGGCCAGATTGCCGGCTCGGCAGAGTTAGAGATCACTTATACCGAGCCTGCTGTTAAAGGAGACACTTCAAGCGGCGCATTAAAAAATGCTACCGTTGAAACCGGCGCCGAAATAAAAGTACCGCTGTTTATCAATATCGGCGATAAGGTAAAGGTGGATACCGCCACTGGCGCTTATGTGGAGCGGGTGAAGGGATAACAATATCTCATTCCAATCCGTAATCCTTCAGCTTGCGATACAATGTCGCAATGCCTATATTCAATAAACGGGCTGTTTCTGCACGGTTGCCGTGGGTATGGTTAAGCACACGTTGTATATGCAATTTTTCAACGGTCGAGAGGTCGAAGGCAGAAAGCACACTGCCCGGTTTAGACGTTTGCGGTTGTTGCATTTCATAAGGGAGCAGGGTTTCATCCACGGTATTATCATCAGCCAATATCACGGCGCGTTCAATAATATTTTTTAGCTCACGTATATTTCCCGGCCAGTTATAGGCCTCCAGCTTTTCAATAAATTTTTCACTCAGGCCGGTGAACTGCTTTTTTACCTTCAAGCCAAAATAGTTCATAAAATATTCCGCCAGCGGCGCGATATCTTTTTTCCGGTGGCGCAATGCCGGCAGGGTGATCGTAAAAACCGAAAGCCGATAATACAGGTCCGACCGGAAGCTGCCTTGATTTACTTCGTCAAGCAGGTTGCGATTTGTGGCTGCTAATATCCGCACATTTACCTGCGTTGGCCTGGTATCGCCAATCTTTAAAAATTGCTGCGACTCAAGCACTCTCAGCAACTTGGCCTGCAGATCGTGGTCCAGTTCGCCTATCTCATCCAAAAAAATAGTGCCGCCATTGGCTTCTTCAAAAAGCCCTTTTTTATCTTTTACCGCGCCGGTAAACGAGCCCGCTTTATGGCCGAACAGCTCGCTTTCGAGCAGTTCTTTTGTGAAAGCGCTGCAATTAACTGCCACAAACGTTTTAGCGTTCCGCGGACTGGCCTGGTGAATGGCCTCGGCAAACAGTTCCTTCCCGGTGCCTGTTTCGCCAAGCAATAAAACGGTTGTATCGGTTAGCGCCACTTTTTGGGCCAGTTTTATAACGTCGGTTATAGCTGCCGATTTGCCGATCAGGCGGTCAAAGCCAAACTTATTATTTAGTTTTTTCTCCAGTTCCAAAACCCGCTGCTGCAGCAAGGCTTTGTCCATTGCTTTGCTAACGAGCGGAATTATTTTCTCGTTATCGTCCCCCTTTGTTATGTAATCAAACGCGCCCGATTTAATGGCCTTTACGCCGTCGTTGATGGTGCCGAAAGCGGTCAATACAATAATTTCCGTCGCCGGCCACCCGGCTTTTATTTGTGAAGTGAGCTCAATGCCGTTTACGTCGGGCAGTTTAACATCACTGATGACAACCGCTATAGATTCATGCTGCAATTTTTTCAAGCCCTCTTTTCCTGTTGAGGCTACAAGCACATCATACCCTTCCAGTTCAAGAATACGGGCCAGCAGGCTGCGCAAACGCTCCTCGTCATCAATAATTAAAAGCTTGTCCTTTTGCATGATCGATCAAAAGTGATAAAAATATTCCATTTCGGATTTCGAATGTTTTCGCAGTCAATTATTTTTTTCGGTGCTCAAGAGGGCTACGTCGTTTCGATTTCGGATTTGAAGCGCTTGCTGGTTATACGGCATCCACCCTTTTCAGCACAACGTTTCCAACCGGTTTCACGATCAGCGGTATTTTTTCCACGTAGGTTTCGCTGGTATCCAACCCAAAGGCCTTAGCTTCCGACAAGGCCAACTTCTTGATCGCGAAATAGCTGTTTAATATAAAACCTTCCCGGGTGCGGAACAGGTTATTGTATGATAAGAACTTTTCCATGATGACGAACCGGAAATCGGCAGTAACCTTAAATTTATGCAAAGATTCGTAGTTGCTTGTAATGTCAATCTCGTTTCGGGCCACCATATCTTCAATAACCTTGCGGTACAATACATTTACCCGCGGCTGTATCCTGAATCCCAACCTGAATTCAACCCGGATCACTTTGCCCGGCTCTATCTGGTCTACGCTGTATTCCATGGTGTAAGGCTCGTTGGTGGTTTCAATATGGATAAACCAGTAAGTATCAGCACGTTTTGGTTTCCGGCTGATGATGGAGTAAATAACCTTTTCTTCGATCTGCTTAGAGTTGTTGGCTTTGGTGAGATAAATTAAATGTGTTGAGTACTTGCTTACCGTTTCATCCGCACTTAGCGCAAGCAGCATCGGAATTTTATCCTTGAGGTCGATAAAGTGCAAAAACCGGTTATTGATCTTTCGTGCCTTGAACCAGATGTACATGGTAAATATCAGGCCGATCTCGAACACCACAAAGAATATCCGCTTTAATAATTTTGCCGCGTTTGTGATAAAAAAGGATGATTCAACCGTTAAAAACACACAAAGGATAATAATGACCAGCCAAAATGGCCAGTGCTTTACATACCGCATAAAGTACGACATTAGTATGGTGGTCATCAGCATCGCGATGGTAATGGAAAAACCGTACGCCGCCGTCATATGCTCGGAAGTTTGAAAATAAAGCGACACTAAAATACAACCGATACATAGTATCCAATTGATACTTGGTATATAAATTTGACCGCGAATATTTGAAGGATATTTTATGGTGATACGCGGCCAGAAATTCATGCTCACCGCCTCGCTTATTAACGTAAAGGAGCCGCTGATCAATGCCTGGCTGGCTATAATAGTAGCTATGGTTGCCAGCGCCACGCACGGTATCATAAATAAATGCGGATTAGGTACAATGGCATAAAACGGGTTTACCCCATCAAAATTGGCCCCCTTAGGCTGAAGCAGCACCCAGGCGCCTTGTCCGCAATAGCTTAATAACAGCGCGATCTTCACAAATATCCAGCTAACCTGGATGTTTTTACGGCCGCAATGACCAAGGTCGGAGTATAATGCTTCCGCCCCGGTGGTGCACAGAAACACCGCGCCCAATAGCCAGAAACCACCGGGATGATCAACAAGCAGTCTGATTCCGTAATATGGATTAAAGGCTTTAAATATGGTGGGATAATGCATTACCTGCAGGAAACCCAAAGTGCCGATCATCAAAAACCATAATAGCATAATAGGTCCGAATGCCGAACCAACCACCTTGGTGCCGAATTGCTGAAAGAAGAATAAAGCTACCATAATGCCGATGACGAGCCCCAGAATAAGGTGACTGCCGGGTATAAACTCAGGATGCAGCCTGGGATTGCTAAGCGCCGGCACGTTGTTTAATCCTTCAATCGCTGATGTTACCGAGATGGGCGGGGTAATGATCCCATCCGCCAGCAGGGTGCCCGCGCCGATTATAGCCGGGATAGCGAGCCACTTACCGTACCGGCGCACAAGGGCGTACAGTGAAAATATCCCGCCCTCGCCATGGTTATCAGCCTGCAGGGTTATAAAAATATATTTAAAGGTGGTTTGCAGGGTAAGTGTCCAGAAGATGCAGGATATGGAGCCGAGTACCAGCGCTTCGTTAACCTTGCCGCCTTCGACCAGTAATGTTTGAAAAACATAGAGGGGCGAAGTACCTATATCGCCAAAAATAATACCAAGGGTAACCAGCGCCCCGGCAAAGGAAAGCCGCTTAATATGTGAGTCCATAGTTAAAAAGTAAAGGTGAAACCAGCCTCAAAATGCCGACCGGTGGATATGAATAAGGAGAAATAACCATTCAGGGTAATTAAAACTTAAACAGCCAAAGTCAATACCCATGCCATTGCATAAAAGCGGCAGCCTGAACTAAGTAACTGGTTAGGATACAGAAGCTTATCCGATTGGTGTGACAATTACACTATGGGGTTCGGCTATCATTTTGATAGGTGATTATCATTTTGATAGGATTGCTGCGCCGGCATTTTACCCGGCGGGATAACGAAATCGCGCTTAATCATTAACCGCTTTTGGAAATTGCAATATCAGTTGCGGGTCGGGTATGTTTTTAAGGTATTTCTCTTTTTCCGAAAAGCGGCAAACACCCGGATAATCGCCATGCATGCCTTCCATATCAAACATCAGCTGGAAATGCAGGTGGGGCGGCCAATGCCCGTTTTCTTCTTCAGCACCTAAATAACCGATTTGCACGTCTTTGCCGACAGGTTTACCGACAAATATGCTATCCAGGCTCTCGCGGCTTAAGTGGCCGTAAAGGCTGTATAATTTCAGTCCTTCGAGGTCATGTTTTAAAATGATGGTCGGGCCATAGTCGCCAAAGTGATTATTGTCGCTAAAACTGTGAACTATACCGGGCAGGGGTGAGTAAACAGGCGTACCGGCCTTCGCCCAAATATCCATGCCCAAATGCAGCCTGCGGGGTTCATCTGTAGTATCAAATAACGGACTACGCGCGTACAGGGTGCGGTGCTCCATATAACCCCCTATACCGTAACGGCAATAATTACTGCCCAACTTGTTATTTATCCAGCGGCTGAAACTTGAAGTATCCGAAATAGTTTGACTATCCAGTTCCGTATTATCCGAAGTAAAGTCAAAACGGTAGTGCCGATCGGTTTGGGGGTTAAAATCAACTACTTTACCGGCAGGATGGACGTGTAAATAATCAGACAATCGACCGGAAGAATTCATCATGCAAAATAATTAAATCTTACGACTCAGGACTAAAGACTACCGGCTTAAGACTCCCCCTGCCTGTCTTCCTTGCTTATCTTATCAAAAATTTTATCCATTCGTTCTACGTATTCGCCGGTATCGTCAACAAAAAACTCGAGTTGGGGAATGATCCTTACCTGGTCTTTTATGCGTGCGCCCAGCTTGTACCGTATTTCGGAAGCATGAGATTTAATGATTTGTAAGGCTGATTGCGGGTTTGTATTATTAAAGAAACTTAAAAATACACGCGCTATGGCCAGGTCGGGCGTAACCCTCACCTTTGTTATCGTAATAAGTGTATTAGGCAAATAGTTTATGGCTTCGCGCTGAAATATAGCAGCCAGGTCCTGTTGTATTACTCCTGCAAATTTTTGCTGACGTTTTGATTCCATGTTTTTTGAGCTGAAAGCTTAAAGCACAAAGCTTAAAGCAGGTATTGGTCAATATTTTATTTTAATTCTTTAACAGGCTTTTTGTTTTAAGCTTCAGTTGCACATATCCTGCGGAATTTGTTTGGTTATCTTAATTAATTTTTTGACTACCAGGGTGCTGTCATACTCCGAGCCCATGCCATCTTTACCCGAGTGTATTTTAATGCCCTCTACTTCAACATAAACAGGCACATAAGGTTTTTCAAAGTTCAATTGCGAATATTTTAACTCCAGCTGCGCCGAACTGTCTGTTGCCCAAAATTCGCTGCCGGTTTCACAGTCCTTAAATGATTTTACCTCCGGACCAAAACTGTATACACCCTTATAAACCACATTTTTAGCGCTTTTATTGGAATTGCCGCACGACCAGGCACCAACAATGATTAAGCACATTAAATAGCTGGTAAATTTTAACCGCATTTGAAAAATTTAAAGATCCTGTTTAATATCATCCAGCCCTTTAATGCTAAGGCGGGAGCTTATGCCCGATGCAATAACGGCAATAACGCTTACCGTTACAAAAACCAGTATAAAATCAGTTAGTCTTAACGATACCGGGTAAGCGTCCAGCATAGAAATTTTGCTCCCCATTTTCACCAGGCCAAAACACTGCTGCAATATACAAAATAGCAGCCCCAAAACTATTCCTGCAAAACACCCGATTTCGGATATCATCATTCCTTCAAAAAAGAAGATGCTCTTTATCAGCTTTTTATCTGCACCCAAACTGGTTAAAATGGCTATGTCCTTCCGTTTGTCGATTACCAGCATGGTTAACGAACCTATGATATTAAAAATAGCTATTATCAGTACAAAGGTTAATATCATAAAAATAAACCACCGTTCGTAGTTTAATGTTTTATATAGCTCGGTATTTTGTTCTCTGCGGTTTTTAATAATAAAACTACCGCCAATTTTTTCTTCCATTGCCGACTGAATAGCCGCCAGATCAGTGCCCTTGCGGAAATTAATTTGAAGCGATGATACGTTTTTTGGCTGATCAAGCAGCCCCCGCACAAAATCAATAGGGGCAATAATAATATCGTCAAACTCATGCTCAATGGCAAACACGCCGGATGGCGCAATGGTACGGACGACAAACTCATTTAAAGGATCTGAACCGCCTCCCGTCTGGCGGCGGGGGGAATAAACTTCCAGCGGGGTAAATTGGTTATGTATATTTATCCCAAGGCTGCCCTGTACAGCCGACCCGACAACAGCAAAATGCTGGCCGTCCATTTTCAAGGTAAATGACCCGCTTTGAATGGTGCTGTCCAATTGAGGATTTTTTAAAAAGTCATCACTTACACCCATTACCGTGCCGATGAATGGCCTGCCGTCATATTTAATGAGGGCTTTTTCCTGCAGAACTTCGGTATACGAAAATACTTTTGGATCGTGGCGGAGCGCATTAAAATAAACGGTGTTGGGGTCAAATGTTTTGCCCAGCCGCGGTTCAATTTTTATTTCGGGCGACAGGTTACTGTATAAAGAAAGGATCACGTCCTCGAATCCGTTGAATACAGATAAAATAATGACCAGCGCTGCGCTGCCGATCAGCACCCCAATCATTGATATCCCCGAAATCACATTGATGGCATGCATCTTCTTGCGCGAAAACAGGTACCTCTTAGCTATGTAAACGGAAGTGTTCAATTAGTTGGTGAGTTAGTGATTTAGCGAATTATGATTAGCCATTGACTCGTTTCGACTTAATTTAAAAACGGGTTGGTTTGCTTTTCATAACCGATGGTCGTCTCAGGGCCATGACCGGGATATACCACGCAATTATCCGGTAAAGTAAATAACTTTTCTTCGATATTTTTTATCAGCAGGTTATGATTGCCGCCGGGCAGGTCTGTCCGTCCTATGCTGCTCCTGAACAGCACATCGCCGCCCACCAATATATTGTCTTTTTTATCATAAAAGCATAAATGTGCCGGCGAATGGCCAGGCGCGAATATCAATTCAAGTGTTGTGTCGCCAAAACGTACGCTGCCTGTTTCGGGCAAATACTCGCCCGGCAATGGCGATATCTCATACCGGATACCCATCATCGGCGCATAAGCGACAACTGCTTCCAGCACCGGCAGCTCGCCTATATGAAATTGCGGATTAAGCCCGTATTGGTCAAAAATAAATTTGTTGCCCAGTACATGATCGATATGGCAGTGTGTATTCAGCAATAAAACCGGCTTTAAATTTTTATCCCTGATAAAACTGACAACTACATTTTGTTCGGCGGCGGTGTACATACCAGGGTCGATTATAGCGCATTCGCCGCTTTCATCGTATACGACGTAAGTGTTTTCCTGGTAAGGGTTGTTTTCAAAGTATTGAATGGCCATGCGGTAAAAATACGGAAATTATTGAGTGCGGAATGCCGGTTGGGAACTACAAATCCACATTCGGACTTTCCCGGCTTTATATATCCATCACCTCTTTTTTCTTCTTAGTTTTCATGCGTTTGGGCAGCAATTCCAGTATTTCGTTTTTTAGCGCTTCAATCATCCTGCGCTTTAAAAAATTGCGCTGTATGACGATACTCACCTCCCGGGCCGGCTCGGGCGATTTAAAATAACGAACCTTATCCAGTTGTTTATCACCCAGGTCCGAAAGCGCGAGCTCGGGTAAGATAGTCGCCCCGTTGTTTTGGTCAACCATGCGTTTAAGCGTTTCAACGCTGCCCATATTATACTCAAAATGCTTAAACCCTTCTGTCGCTTTGCGGCGCTGGCAAATATTTAAAACCTGCTCACGCATACAATGGCCCTCATTTAACAACCATATCTCTTCCATATCAATATCCTCCGGACTGATATTTTTCTTTTTCGATAGCCTGCTGTTTTTGGATACATAAGCCACAAAGTTTTCGTAAAAGACGGGTATTTCCGTTAAACTGGCCTCGCGTAAAGGCGTTGATAAGATGCCGCAATCTATCAATCCGGATTTTAATTGCTGAATGATCTGTTCTGTCGTTTGTTCCCACACGATCAGTTTCACCTGGGGATATCTTTCAATGAACCCGCGGAGCACCTTTGGCAAAATATAAGGCGCCACGGTAGGAATTATCCCCACCTTTAATTCGCCCGACAATTCTTTTTTCCTGTCGGTGATAATTTCCCTGATCTTTTCACTTTCCGAAAGTAATACCCTGGCTTGGGTAACAATTTCAATACCGATTTCGGTCGGCACCACAGGTTGTTTACTACGGTCAAATAGTTTAACGCCGAGCGTATCTTCCAATTTTTGTACTTGCATGCTCAAGGTAGGCTGCGTAACAAAGCATTTTTCAGCGGCAAGTACGAAACTCCGGTAGGTATCAACTGCTACAATATATTCAAGCTGGGTTATAGTCATATTATGTGATTAAGTTAGAGTCAAGAACCAAGAGGCAAGAATCAAGAGCATGTGACCCAACAATTACGAACCAACGCGCTATATTCACACGTAATTGTCGACTTTTAATCTTGAGTCTCCTCTATATATAGATTTATCCTATTCAAATATAGGAATTATTGATTTCTTCTATTGAAGTTTAATGATGAAGTTTGATGTATTAAAACTATCAAATGGAAACTAAGAAGAAACTGACCACCGCATCCGGGATACCTTATGCCGAGAACGAAAACTCGATGACCGTAGGGCCACGCGGCCCCATCTTATTGCAGGACTTTATCCTACACGAAAAAATGGCGCACTTTAACCGCGAACGCATTCCTGAAAGAGTAGTGCATGCCAAAGGCTCGGGCGCTTATGGTACTTTTACAGTTACGCATGATATTTCAAAGTATACCCGCGCAAAACTTTTTAATACTGTTGGCAAGGAGACAAAAACATTTCTGCGTTTTTCAACCGTAGGCGGCGAAAAGGGTTCGGCTGATACAGAACGCGATCCGCGTGGCTTCGCATTAAAATTTTATACCGAAGAAGGCAACTGGGACCTTGTTGGAAATAACACACCTGTGTTTTTTGTAAAGGACCCAAAAAAGTTCAGCGACTTTATTCATACGCAAAAGCGCGATCCTTATACCAATTGCAAAAGCGCGACCATGATGTGGGACTTCTGGTCGTTAAATCCCGAAAGCCTGCACCAGGTAACTATCCTGATGTCAGACAGGGGCACACCTTATGGCTACAGGCACATGCACGGTTTTGGAAGCCATACATTCTCCATGATCAATGC
>JAQBOH010000047.1 GCA_028288125.1 Mucilaginibacter sp. | reverse complement strand
AAAATTTTCCGTTTGACCCTACTGAAATAGACCTGGTTATATTGACGCATGCGCATATTGACCATACGGGGAATTTGCCTACGCTGGTACGTTTAGGATACGCCGGACAAATACTTTGTACGCCGCCGACGGCTGATTTAACCGAACTACTATTACTCGACTCGGTCAACTTGTTTATGCGAAAGGCCGGCAAGGGCCGCAGGCATGGAAGAGGTAAGTTTAACGCCGGCGCTCAGCCATTGTACCTGCAAAAACATGTAATGGATACCGTAGACCGGTTTGTAACCATTGGCTTTAACCGGCCTTTCCGCGTTAACGAAAATATTGAGCTTACCTTTGTACCTATCGGCCATTTATTGGGCGCGGCAGCGGCTGTGTTAAAAACAAACGAAGATGGCGTTGAAAAAACCATAGCCTTCACAGGTGATGTGGGGCGTAAGAATTATCCTGTACTTGACGATCCGCAACAGCTGCCGCCTATTGATTACCTGGTTATCGAGTCCACGTACGGGGGCCGTTATCACACCAAAGGTAAAACGGTTGAACAAACTCTGACCGAGGTGATTGAAAAAGCCTGCATTAAGGAACAGGGACGGTTAATTATTCCAGCTTTTAGTATTGGCCGGACGCAATCATTGGTTTATTCGTTAAACAAAATATTCAGCACTGGTTTATTGCCGCCTGTTAAAGTATTTGTGGATAGTCCGCTGGCGTCACGGTCGACCGAAGTATTCAGGAAATATCATTCGCTTGTTAACAGCGAGGCACAGGAGTTTTACCAGAAACGGGGCGATGAGTTTGAATTTGACAACCTGACCTATGTTGAAACAATGAAGGACAGCCGGCAGGTATCCAATTATTATGAGCCGTGTGTTATCATTTCATCGGCAGGCATGCTTGATGGCGGGCGCATACAGGATCACCTGTTTTATAATATCCAGAATTATTATTGCACCATACTTTTTATCGGCTATTGCGCCAAAGGAACCCTGGGCCATCGTTTATTACGCGGCGACCCGATCGTTCATATTAAAGACCGTGAACTGGCTGTTTATGCCACCATTAAACAAACCGATGTGCTAAGCGCGCATGGCGACCATGACGACCTGATGAATACAGTTAAACAAGTGGATAAAGTGAAACTGAAAAGCATCTTCCTGGTGCACGGCGAAACCGAAAGCATGAGTTTACTTGCCGCCGCATTGGAAGCGGACGGATATGGGGTAACGATTCCTGAGAAGGGAGTGAGTTATGAATTGAGCTAACACGTATTGCACGAATTGATTCGAATTACACGAATTTGCATGGTTTAATTCGTGTAATTCGAGACAATTCGTAAAAATTAGTGCTCATTACTTCTTAAAATGCCCTATAATTAAATTGGCCAGCTCCACCCCTATTCTTTCCTGGGCCTCATTGGTTGATGCGCCGATGTGGGGGGTTAATGAAATTTTTGGGTGGGTAAGTATATCAGCCCTTGGAGTAGGCTCATTATCAAATACGTCGAGTGCGGCGAACGAAATTTTTCCGCTGTTTAAGGCGGTAATCAATGCGTCCTCATCAATCAGCCCGCCGCGTGAGCAATTCACCACGCCCGCGCCTTTTTTCATTTGCTCAAATTCGCTTGAACCAATGATGGGTTTATCAACAAATGGCGTATGAATAGTTATAAAATCGGCTTGTTTGATGATCTCCTGCTGGGTGGCTGTTTTTACCGTGATCTTAACTTTCGTTCCGCCGCCTAATTCCAGCTCCAATTCAGGGTTAAATGGATACAGGTCGTACGCCATTACATCCATACCAATACCCAGCGCAATTTTGGCTACTTCGCGGCCGATACGCCCGAAACCTAAAATTCCTAATGTTTTGCCGCGCAGCTCAATGCCTTTGGCATAAGCTTTCTTGAGGTCGTTGAATTTAGTGGCTCCTTCGACAGGCATTTTACGGTTGCTGTCCTGCAAAAACCTAACGCCTGTAAACAAATGTCCAAATACCAGTTCGGCTACGGATAAGGATGAGGATGCCGGCGTATTATAAACGCCTATGCCTTTTTCGCGGGCATATTCCACATCGATATTGTCCATACCCACACCACCGCGTCCTATTACTTTAAGATTAGGACAAGCGTCTATTAACGCCTTGCGCACTTTAGTTGCACTACGCACGGTAATTACATCGTAGTTTTGCAATTTAACCGGGAGTTCTTCCTGCGGAATGTTATTGGTATCAATAATAAAACCAGCTTCTTCTAAAAGCTGCTTACCTGCCGGATCGATGCCGTCATTAGCTAATATCTTTATCATCTATTTAGTCATTGCGTCATTGGTCATTGGTCATTGCGGCCATTATACAAAATGACTAATGACCAATGACTAGTGACTATTGTTGTTGTTTGTTCTTCTCTGCAAATTCCTGCATGGCATCGATCAATACATATACGCTGGTTATAGGCAGCGCATTGTATATGGATGCCCTGAAACCGCCGACACTCCTATGGCCTTTGATGCCTACAATGCCTTTATCGTCGCATAATTTAAGGAATGGCTTTTCATGTTCAGGATCTTCGGTTACAAAGCAAACATTCATGTGCGAACGGTCTTCAGTTTTGCATACGCCTTTGAAAAGGGGATTGCGGTCAATTTCTTCATAAAGCACTCTTGCCTTTGCGATATTTTCCTTTTCGATAGCCTCTACACCGCCCTTTGATTTTAACCAGTTAAGCGTAAGCATAGATACATAAATAGCAAACACCGGCGGGGTGTTATACATGGATCCGCCTTCAATTTGGGTTTGATAATTGAACATGGCGGGTATTTTGCGCCCGGTTTTTCCTAAAATATCCTCCTTTACAATGACCAGCGTTACCCCTGCCGGGCCCATATTTTTTTGCGCGCCGGCATAGATCAAACCAAAATCGGCTACGTTGATTTTTCGGCTGAATATGTCTGACGACATATCGCACACCATAGGTACCGGCGATTTTGGAAAGCTTTGTGACTGTGTTCCGTAAATGGTATTATTTGACGTAAGGTGGAAATAAGCCGCATCAGCCGGTATAGTAAAGTCCTTCGGGACATAGGTGAAATTACTTTCTTTCGAAGTAGCCACCACTACGGTTTCGCCAAAGAATTTTGCTTCTTTAATGGCTTTATTTGCCCACACGCCTGTTTCCAGGTAAGCTGCTTTGCCGCCTTCGGGCAATAAATTATAGGGGGCCAATGCAAACTGTGTGCTGGCGCCGCCCTGTAAAAACAATACAGAGTACCCTGCAGGCACGCCAAGTAATTCCTTTACCAAGCTAACCGCCTCATCTAAAACGCCTTCGAATTCGGTTGATCGGTGAGATATTTCTAATATAGAAAGGCCGATACCGCCAAAATCAACCACGGCGGCGGCGGCCTGCTTTAAAACTTCGTGAGGTAAAATGCCAGGTCCGGCGCCAAAATTGTGTTTCATGTTTTTATAAATTGGATTGTCAAATAGCAAACTTTTGCAAATCTGAATACAGACGGGCCGAAGTTAAATAATTTGACAAAGTATATAGAGATTATTTGCTTTTTTAGGATATTCATACAATTAACAGACAATCGCAGTTCCTGATTTGAAATTTTTAAAAAATGTATATTGTTTATTACGAGGCTGATATTAAAAATGAAATTTGCATGCCGGATGCTTCAAATAGTCTATAGATG
>JAQBOH010000042.1 GCA_028288125.1 Mucilaginibacter sp. | reverse complement strand
AACTTTACGCGGCCGCAAAACAGGCGCTGAAAGCAAAGACACCGGCCTTATCCGGCTTAACCGTTATATTTCTAACGCCGGCATTTGTTCGCGCCGCAAGGCTGACGAACTGATTGCCGCCGGGGTGGTATCGGTAAATGGAGCGGTCGTTTCGGAACTGGGACATAAGGTTGACCCGCAAAAGGATGAGATACGCTACAACGGCGAATTGCTGAAACGCGAGAAAATGGTTTATGTATTGTTAAATAAGCCCAAAGATTATATCACGACTACTGAAGACCCGCAGGAACGTCGCACGGTGATGCACCTGGTTGAAAAAGCCAGCAAAGAGCGTATTTATCCCATCGGCCGTTTGGACCGGAATACTACAGGGTTGCTTTTAATGACCAACGATGGCGACCTTGCCGATAAGCTATCGCATCCCAAAAACAATATTGTTAAATTATACCAGGTTGAGCTGAACAAAAGCTTGATTCAGGGCGACCTGAATAAAATTGCCTATGGCTTAGAACTGGAGGATGGGTTAATAAAACCCGATTCCATATCGTTTGTCGCCGGAGGTTCGAAACGTGAGATAGGTATACAGATACATAGCGGTAAAAACCGCATCGTGCGCCGCATATTTGAACATCTTGGCTACGAGGTCGTAAAACTTGATCGGGCGGTATATGCAAATCTGACCAAAAAAGACCTGCCGCGCGGCCGCTGGCGCTACCTCGATGAAAGCGAAGTTATACAGCTGAAGCACCTTATATAAGGGTGAAAGGATAAAGGCGAAAGGTAAAAGGTTATTTGCGAAACCGCGACGTTTCCGGATAATTTTACCTTTCGCCTTTTACCTTTTAGCTTTCACCTCCAATCACTATCTTGCGGCTTCATAACCAATTCATTCCGAAATGAAAAAATTATTGAAGATAATTTCCCTTGTGTTCCCGGTGGTGCTATTTGGGCAGCATAAAAAAGCGGCACTATCAACATATAATCTGATCATTGGTACCTATACAAAAGGCCAAAGCAAGGGTATTTATGTTTACCGTTTCTATGCCGAAACAGGCCGAATGGCCTACCTGAGCCAGATCGACGACGTAAGTAATCCCTCATATTTGTGTGTTTCGGCCAATAACAAATTTGTTTATGCAGTAAACGAGGATGGCAAAAATGGGGGCGTGAGCTCATTTACATTTGATCCGAAGCAGGGCAAGCTTGTTCTTATCAATAAGCAATCGTCAGCCGGCGCCGACCCATGTTACATTGCAGTTGACAAGGATCAGAAAAATGTTTTTGTTGCCAATTACTCCAGCGGCAGTTTGGCGGTTTTACCGGTAAATAAGGATGGTTCGCTCGCGGCTGTATCGCAAGTGGTGCAAGACCAGGGCAAAGGAATTAATAAGGAGCGGCAGGAAGGGCCGCATGTACACATCGCCATGCTTTCGCCGGATGAAAAATACCTTTTGTATACCGACCTGGGCACAGATAAGTTAAACGTAATGCGTTATCATGCTTCGCGCCCTCAGCCTTTGAGCCCGGCATTACCTCCATTTGTTAAGATAAAAGACGGTGCCGGCCCCCGCCATATTGTTTTTTCGGATGATAAAAAACATGTTTACCTGTTAACGGAGATGGGCTCGGATGTGCATGTTTTTGATTATGATAACGGCAAATTAAAGGAAAAGCAGTCGGTTACCTTATTGGCCGACGGATTTAAAGGCCAAACCGCCGGCGCTGCTATACACATATCGCCCGATGGCAAATTTTTGTATGCATCGAACCGTTTGGAGACAAATGAAATATCGGTATACGCTATTGACCCTGAAACCGGTACGCTTACTTTTGTACAGCGCGTATCGACTTTTGGTAAGAATCCGCGTGATTTTGCGATCGATCCTACAGGCCATTTTTTAGTAGTGGCCAACCAGGATAGCGATACGATTTATATTTACCGGAGAGACGAGAATACGGGCACGATAACCCGGATATCACAAGCTATTGAAATAGGCAGCCCGGTTTGTTTGAAATTTACTGCGGCGGAGTAAGCTAAAGCGAAAAGGAGAAAGCATAAAGCGAGACCAGGTCAGCACTGTAACATTCATTGCCTTTAGCTTTAAGCTTTTTCCTTACACCGCTCAATTACCTCAACATAATAATTCTCGTATGCGGGCAGGATATTGGCCAGGTCGAATTCTTTGGCGCGGGCAAGGGCGTTGTTTTTAAACTGCTGCAGGCGGTCTTCATCTTCCAATATGTAAATTGCTTTTTCGGCCATACCGTCAACGTCACCTACATCTTTTAAGAAACCGGTTATACCGTCAAGATTCAGCTCGGGCAAGCCGCCGGCATTTGAGCTGATAACGGGTACTTTACAAGCCATGGCCTCCAAAGCTGCCAAGCCAAAGCTTTCAGATTCAGATGGCATTAAAAACAGGTCGGATACAGATAGAATTTCTTCAATGGCGTCCTGTTTGCCTAAAAAGCGGACGTCCTCACCAACTCCCAGCTCGCGGGCCAATTCCTCGCAGAATGACCGTTCGCCGCCATCGCCAACCATAAGCAGTTTTGCCGGGATCTTTTTAATCAGCCGGGCAAATATTTTTATCACATCTTCAGTACGCTTTACCTTTCGAAAGTTGGAAGTATGCACGATGATCTTCTCTCCAAATGGGGCTATGGCCTTTTTAAAATGATCCTTTGCTTTCAGGTTGAAGCGGCTAAGATCAATGAAGTTGGGTATTACCCTGATATCATTTTCAATTTCAAAGAATTTGTACGTATCACTCCTGAGATGCTCGGAAACCGCCGTAACGCCATCCGATTTATTGATCGAAAAAGTAACGACAGGTTTAAAGGTACGGTCGCGGCCTACCAGGGTTATGTCCGTGCCGTGAAGGGTGGTAACCACCGGGATATAAATACCGTAGGTTAATAGTATCTGTTTAGCCATAAAAGCAGCCGAGGCGTGCGGTATGGCGTAATGCACATGCAATATATCCAGCTTTTCGAAACGTACTACATCAACCAGGCGGCTGGCCAGGGCCAGCTCATACGGGGGGAAGTCAAAAAGGGGGTAATTGGATACCGATACTTCGTGGTAAAACAAGTTTTCGGAAAACAAGTCGAGCCGGGCCGGCTGGTTATAGGTTACAAAGTGAACCTGGTGACCGCGGTCGGCAAGGGCCTTGCCGAGTTCAGTGGCGACAACGCCGCTACCGCCGAAGGTTGGGTAACAAACTATTCCGATTTTCATTTAGCGTATTTATGGTAATGAAACTATCATGCTCATATAACTTGTGAATGCTAATGTGCATGACAGTTTCACTGGTGCAAGTTTAACAGCTATTTATTGGAATAATGTTAAACGGATGTAAAATGATTGATAGGTTAGGATTTCGAATTTCGATTTCGGATTTGTTATTGAGACACGTCATGCCGAACTGTTTCAGCACCTCTCAGGACATTCACGCGCGCTCAATCTAGCAGACCTTGCTGTCGTATATCTTTCCCGTGGGGTGCCGAACGAGTTCGGCATGACGTACGGATCGAAATCCGAAATTAAAGCCCCTTCTGTATCGCTTCATAAATGGCATCCTGTATCCTTGGCCTGATGTTGAGGCTGCCTAGTTTGCTGCCGACCACGGGGTTTACCCGGTTTGACAGGAATACATAAACCAGGTTCACTTTCGGGTCAATCCAAACGCAGATGCCGGTAAAGCCGGTATGGCCGTAAGTTTGCGGCGATGCCAGTTGCGACGGGTAGTGATGATCCACTAACGGATCCCACCTGTCGAAGCCTAAGCCGCGGCGGCTTACATCCGATTGTTTGGCGCTAAACAGATCGACTGTTTCGGGTTTAATATATTGTACGCCGCCATAGGTGCCGCGGTTTAACATCATCTGGTATAATATGGCTACATCATTTGCGTCGGCAAACAAACCGGCATGGCCGGCCACGCCTCCCATTAACGCCGCGGTGGGGTCGTGTACGTAACCATCAAGCAAAGCATGCCGGTACACCTGGTCGTTTTCTGTCGGGATGATCTGGTCGGGCCGGAAGCGGTAGAGCGGTAAAAACCCCATGGTTTGCAATCCTAATGGGCTATAAAACTGCTGCTGTACATATACATTCTCAGGCGTTGCCGTAATGGTTTCAATAATTTGCTGCATAAAGCACATGCTGAGGTCGCTGTATACATATTGGCCCCGGGTCTTTACCGGCGAATTGAGCATTTCGGGCCACATCACATCTTTAAAATAATCTTTCCTTAAATAATAGCCATCGTTAACCTTGGTCGGAAATGCCGCGGACGTATCGGGGGCATGATCTGTCGGCTGTATGGCAGTAAGCGTAGGAATATCGGGTATCAAGCCTGCCTGGTGTTCCAATAGTTCGCGTACATGGAGGTCGTTTTTGTTGGTTTTACGTGTGGCGGGCAAATAATCGCCGATGGTCGCGTCCAGCTTTATTTTACCCTGATCGTACAATTGCATGGTTTCCATGGTTGTTGCCGATGTTTTGGTCATAGAAGCCAGGTCGAAGAGGTCTGTCAGCTTATCCGGCAATGTTTTATCATACGAATGGTAGCCATAGGCTTTATTAAATATTACTTTGCCGTCTTTAACCACCAAAACCACACAGCCGGGGGTCGCCTGTTCTAAAATAGCCTCGGCGGCAATATGATCAATCGCTAACAGATTGTCCGCGTTTACGCCCGCGTCTTCCGGAACGGTATATTGCAGCCTGGTCTTCGTGGTGATGAAACCAATATTTTTGCGGAATACCGGCGATAAATTTTTACTCAGTTTCTGCGTAAGCGGCACCCCGCCAAATATGGCCTGGGCGGCGTAAAATGCCGAGACCTCAGATGTCCGTTCCGCCCAAATGATAGGGGCGGTAGTGTTAGTTAATTTAATGAGCGCGTTGCTGCTGCCAAACAGGATGACGACGACACTTTTAATCTTTTGATTGGTATTGATAAAATCAACGATAAGCGGATTGGCCAGATCGGCGTCATTTACCTGTACAATGAGTGTGTTGTACCATTTCAGGTCGGATGATAAGTCGTCAGGGCTTTTTATCCCGAGGTAATCTTTGCCATCGATCGCGGTTACTTTCGTGTACTTGTTTAGCAGGCTGTCGAAGCTGTGTGCGTACTGAT
>JAQBOH010000038.1 GCA_028288125.1 Mucilaginibacter sp. | reverse complement strand
AAAAAGATAAGGAACAAGATATTGCCCCGGCGACCACCATGTTAAAAACTGGCTGTAGTTTTGTGAGATATCGCTTTGGTCGGGGCTTATAAGGGTGTTAAAAGGAGCGCCGAATTGCATAGACCGCAGCACCTGGAAACCCATACCTGGATCGGGGAAAACGGCAGGCGGATAAAAAAATAACATGACGCCGGCTATAGTCACCAGCAAGCCGGCGGCTAGTAAAAGAGCTCTATATTTTAAACTGTCTTTATGATATTCCAAATCAAAGTTAGATTTTACCTGTCATATTTTTCAAGCAGATACGGTATATCGTCCTTGTTAATATTATACGCTGGTTTAGTTTTGGCACCAGGTTCGTTATTTCGAAAATGAACACGATATGTGTTGGTTAAACCGGGATCAAACCCATAATGACTTAAAAAAAAAGGCTTGCTTAACGAAATCGCATCAGAATAAAGCAAACTTATTATACCTAACAAAATATAAGTCGCCAAAGGGATGCATCTTATATAATTGGCTTTCAATAAAGGATATAAGTAACTAAGAAAAAGATAGATAAAAAGTGGAACAACCGGCATTAAAAACCTGGTATCGTAAAACGGCCAAACAAAGATCATTAATAAGTAACTAAGGAACACCCAGAAAGCAAATGTGTTGTATAACCTTAAACGCGCCGTTATTTTATATAAAATAAATAAAGATCCGGCGCCTGTAATAGGTAACAAATATTCGGCAGTATCAAAGGTTTTGACTTTTAGTATCCCGGATAACTTGCTATAAGGAATATTTAAAGTAATCTCCCCAATTTCCTTAAGATGGATTATAAATCTCCGGACGATCGAAAAGGGGTGACTTATCATTGTTTCGAGGTTCAGCTGCCGCACATAATCTACTTTCTTTTCGAAGAACGGCAGATTTGCAATAAAAACTATAACAGAAGAAATAACCAGCGTTATCAGAATGCCTTTAAATATATTGCTCCTCAAAAGATTTGTTTTATTTAAGTACAATACATATAAAATAATGCCGGGGAGCAGGGAAATGCCTGCAGTTCTGACATAAACAGAAACAATGCTGCATAAGAGTGCGGGTATAATAAAATAGGTTTGCCCGTAAAAAAATTTTGTCCATAAATAAATGCTTGTTGAAAAGACAAGCATGAAAAATGGATCTGAGACTGATAATGTAGACTGCTTGGTCAGAATAAACGAAAGCATTGCCAAAGCAAAATACAGCAGTTTATTTTCGACTTTTACTATTTTAGTTAATAGAACACACGAAAGCAAAATAGAAACTATGTTTATAAGTGTAATAGAAACCGGATTAAGCATGTGTGATTTTTCAAATAAAAACAGCAGATAAGGATATCCATGAGGCAAACAATCATTAGCAGCATCACTATTTCTTGAAAAATGGCCGTCTAAATACTCTACTATATTTAAATACCTTACAGCATCAGTATTCAACCGCAAAGGAGTGAATATATTAAGTGCAACTAAAACTGTGACGATACAAAAAAGTATTACACTTATGCTTTTAAAGTATTTATACATTCTTTTGGATTACCGTGGTTGCCCCTTGGTACAATAAACTTAACTGATAACACGCGGCCTGATCTTCACGGCGGGATTACCCTGATAAACCGAATATGGTTCAAGATCCTTGTTAGCTACCGAGCCGCTGGTAAGCACGGCATGTGAAGCCACTGTGACGCTCATGTTTACAATGGCACACGCCCCTATCCAGGCACCGTCTTCTAAAATAATGCCCCCGGTTAGCAGATCAAACGACGATTTCTTGTAATTATGGCTCCCTGTAAGTAATAAAGCGCCCTGCGATATACATATATTATTGCCAATAACCACCGCGACCAGGTTGTCGATCCACACGTTTTCTCCTATCCAAACCTCGTTACCAATAACAAGATGCCAGGGATATTTTATATTGACATTTGGCTTTATTTCTACCTGTCGACCAATTTTTGCCCCGAATAATCTTAGTATCCAATTTTTTAATCCGTACACCGGAAACAAACTTGATTTAAAAACGAATGCGTTCATATAATGCCACAATATTCGTTTGACAACATTGCCGCCCGGCTTATATGGGGAATTATTATACGATAAAAGATCAGTTTGTTTCATGTCCCTTTATATCATCATGTTTAACCCAAAAGTACAGCGTAACTGCAACAAGCAGGTAAATTATAATATTAAAAACAGTGTGATGGTCAAGTACCTGGCCAGTATGCTTATTCCAGAATAGAGCGAGCATTACAAAACGGGCAATATTTAATATTTGAATGCCCAATATCCCCGCAATCAATAAAATAATTTTTGATTTCCATTTTTTAGGATAAGCTAAAACAAACGCGGAAAAAAAGCTGGCAACTCCTAAACCCAGGCACGAATATACCAGCTGCAGGGTACCACGCCCGGCAACTAAAAGGTGATATTCATCAGAAACTGCCGCAAAACCCATCCAGTTAAGAATTTGAGCACTAGCTTTTAATAATACCCATCGTAACCCGCTGATATAATTAAAATGATCTGCAATAAAGGCGATATAACGATGTGAAGCGGGAGAAGTAATACTAAAAAACAGAAGGTTAAAGTAATAGAAGAACGCAAAAAGAAATATAAACCTGATGATGAATTTTAAGGGATTATTTTGTGTAGAATGTTGTGTTTTTGCGTCTTTTTTTTGCTGATTTAAAATTTCGTTGATTTTTATGTCCACAATGAGCCGAAACCAAAATCCTTGCAAAAAGTGAAATATAATACCGGTTTCGCCATCAAGAATACCCAATTTGAAAAACATCCTGTAAATAAAATATAACAATGGCCTTACGTATTTCGGCAGTTTCCACCAAAACTGTTTAAGCCACGCCCGGTGCTCATTGGGCGGACCAAAAAAACCAGGGCTAACGGTTTGCGATCGTAGTTGTTGCATACGTTCAACTTCTTCGTGCGCCACCAGGTCGCTATACCGGTTATGTTTGTTTATCCAAAAGGCTATATTGTTTTCTTTTAAATTTTCTTCTATCAAATAGCCATCTTTCCAAATTACCGTAGTGCCAGGGGTTACAAAACGGTGGTCCATATTTTCGCTAAGATCTGAATACCCTATACCATGCCTGATCATTTTGAGTTGATAAAACGGGTAATAACCGCCATGTTTTATCCATCTGCCCTTGAAAAAGTTTTTACGGTTAAAATATATCCCGTTTACGTCCCGGTAATCCTCATCACGGAAATCCGTCAAATGCTTTTTCAATTCCGGTGTTACAGCCTGGTCAGCATCCAGGCCAATTACCCACGGGGTTTTAATATTGAAGTTTTTAAGCGCAAAATCCCATTGTTTGGGATGATTTTCAAAAAGATGGGTTAAAATAGTTGCCTCAAATTGTTCGCCAATCTCAATGGTTTTATCGGTGCTACCGGAATCAAGAATAAAAACCGGCACGTTAAGACTGCTGATAGACTGAAGCAGCCGGGGCAGGTGTATCTCCTCGTTATAGGTAAGAATTACAAATGAAAACTGATTGTTCAATCTATTTTCGCTTTAATGATCATCGATTTCCAGAAGTATGGAACACGGCCGCAGCCTTTAAAATCGGTAATAGTAAAACCTGATTTGCATAACAAATGACTTAATGAAGCCTTCGACCAAAATTTGATATGCCCGCCATACCACTCCGGGCTAAAGTGGGCATCCCATTTATTAAAAATACTTATTCCCAGGTTTTTTAAAAAACCATGATATGGAGTAGATATAACAAGTTCGCCCTTACCATTTAAAGTTTTTTTGCAAAAACCAATAAAGCCTTCGGGATCAAATAAATGCTCAATAACTTCCGTCGAAATAATCGTATCAAAATTTAAATTCTTTAAACCGTCCGGCAATTTACTTGTTGACAGATCCTGCACGAAAAATCTGGCCGGATTGGTTTCACGTGCTATCGCTATCCCCTTTTCGGAAGCATCTGTACCAAAAGCATTAAAGCCCTGGGCAATCAGGTAATTAACCAGATAACCGTTACCGCAACCAAGGTCCAATATGCATTGATTTCGTTTTTTACTGAGCAATGAAAGCAAAGGCGCCTGCAGGTAGTCAAAACTATGAGCCGGCTGATTGTTTATAAAACCGTAGTCCTTATATCCGGTCATTATTTTATTAGGTTATGATACATATCAAAATATTTTTTCACTAACCCATCTTCGTTAAAATCTTCATAAATAATACCCGGAGCATCATTTCTAATTCGATTAAGATCAACCTGGCGATTTTTGGCTATTTCGTTTATCGCATTACTGATTGAACCCGCGTTTGTTTGGCAAATCCATCCGAGATTATTTTTCGTCACGTAATCAGCTAAGCCTACCTGTTCGCTTATTAAAACCGTTGTACCCACACTAAGACTTTCAATTATAGCATTGCCAAAATTTTCATCATACGATGGCAGTACAAAAAGATCGTGCTGCTCAAGTAGCTCAAATTTATTTTCGTTGCGAAACCCTATCCAGCTTATTTTATTCTCAATATGATTATTTGCAGCTATTACTTTTAAATTATTGATATACGATTTGTTACCATCGCCGGCAATTGTTAGATGATAAGGTACCGCAACCAATGGCAGCGCGTTCAATAATATATCCAGTCCCTTCTTTTCTTCTATTCTCGAAAAGAAGATCAATTTTACGCAGGTTGAAGATAATTTTGCTGCAGACGCTTTTTGGCCAGGCAATTTGACAAAATTAGGCAATATGTTGATACTTCGGGGATGAATGAGCCGGCTTATGGCAACAGTTTCCCTTTCGGTAGTGCTATGAATATGGCTTCTGGTCAACAAGTATTTTCCAAATAAATTATGAATGATCCACTTGGCGCCTATATTCTTATTGCCAAAAGAATAAGGACTTAAAGTCCCCCGCGGCGATAGCAATACCGGCACGTTGCGTATTAAGGCAACAAGGCACGACAATACAGATACTAAATTCCACCAGGCGTGAATGTGCACCAAGTCGAATTTTTGAACATCTCTCCATAAAGCGGACAATAATGAAGGAGAAAAGTGACTGTGATCTTTAGTAATCCGTCTAAAATATCGAACCGATACTCCATCTACATTAATTGATTGCCCGGGCAATACAGGCAGCTCGTCTTTTCCATTAGCTGTAGTTGTGAAAACATTAACAAATACGCCGGCTTTAACCAACTGCTCGCATAGCATCGAGACCGACATAGTTGGGCCACCGTAGATAAAGGCAGGTTTGTAAGAAGCGTTTACCTGTAAAATTTTCAAATTTTTGTTAATATACCCGTCGCTCTAAATATCCGAAATATTACCAGCATACTTACGTAACTCCAAAAAACAGAATTTATCAAAAATTCGAAACTAAGCCCGCGCCAAAAAATTTGAAATAAGCCGCTAAAAATTAACGCTGTGCCCAAAATATACCCTCCAAATAATTGCTCGGCCTTGATGGAAATTAATTGTACTATAGCCCCATATAAAAAAAGCCCGATAAAAACACCGAAAGCGCCCGCGGAAAGATACGCATCGACGATAAAAGCCGGTTTGGCAGAAACATTTGAGAACTTGTTTGCAACTCCTGCATCATAAACGCGCGCCATAACCAGCTCTTCAGTGCTGGGCTTTGTAGGCCAAAACACCCGCGGGATTATTGCCGTAACGGACTGATTTACCAACTTAAAGCCGTAAAAGTCAATATCGTCGGGGGTGGATTTTACAAACTCAGTAAACATATCAACTTCGCTTAACCTGTGAGTAAAAAATTCCCAATTACTTTGCCCTCCTGCAAGGGTTTCATCCAATGCTATCTTATACGCTTCATCAGCATTTACATTATCTGACCATGCGCTTTGCCGAAAGGCCGAGTTATATGTTGGAAGAATATAAAACAATAATAATAACGCGGGCACGAAAACGATACTTACAATTTTTTTGTAATTAGGATATAAAAATATACCTAATACCAAAACGCTGACTATGATGGGTTCTTTAAAACCCGAAACAAGTGCGCTGTAAAAGTTAGATATGTACAGTAAAACACAGATAACAATATTCCATAGCTTTTTTAGCGGTATCGCAAACGCGAGAGCAAGTGTGCCTGCAATAAAACTTAATGCAGTGAGCTGAATATAGAATTGAGAAAGCCCAGGGATTCTTAAAAATAGATATGACGACAGCAATGTTAAAATAGCTACCAAAAATAATGTATTTGCCAATTTTTCCTGATCAACCGTATATTTTCTCTTAACGGGATATTTCATAAAAACAGTAATCCCGGTCACGAAAGCGGCATGCCCCAACACATAATAGCGTTGGCACATCGCGGTTAGTTCTAATTTTTGTTGATCAACAACAAAATATGAGTCATTTATTTTTTGAAAATCCACATATCCTATCAGATTCAAAAAATAAAAAATTGTTGTAACAGCCATATACCCCGCGAATATTATCTGCACCAGGAAAATCGGCCGCATTAATTGTTCCGCGATAGGCCTGTCTTTAGGCAATGGTACCAGCCAGCCGCTTAAGGTTAAATAAAAAATTAAAATAGATCCAAGCCATGCAGTGAAATAAGATAAAACAGGATCAGACTTAAACAATAAAGCCAGGGCCCATGGCAAATAGAGTACCAGATATTTTTCTATAGACTTAGCTTTCACTTGTTAAAATCGGGCTTAATTCGATCAGTGCGTTTCATGTAGTAAGTTTATTCTCTATTGCTTTAGCAATATTTGTAAAACTCCAATCTTTAATTATTATTTGAGATTGTTTACCGTATTTCAATAGCAGGCTTTTATCTTTTGTCAATAGCTCCAACTTTTTAGTAAAATCCTCGAAATTCCCTGTTTTAAAAATAGCGCCGTTCAAGCCGTCGTTTACCAAGTCAGTCCCGCATCCAACTTTATCTGATATTAATACAGCCTTTCCACATGCCATAGCTTCATTAACAGCTAATCCCCATGTTTCATTGGGACCCATGGATGGAAGACAAAACAAATCGCAGGTTTGGTAGATTACCGGCATCAGGGATTGATTTTGAAAATTTATAAAATGAACATTGGACTTGCCTTTTGAAGTATGTTTTAATTGGCCCTCCAATGGCCCGTTGCCAACGAACAATAAATGATTGCCAGGTTTGTTTAAACTAAAAAAAGCATCAAGCAGCTGAAGAGGGGCCTTTTTTTCTTCCAATTTCCCGGCAAATAATATAACACATTCATTTTCATTTATTCCGAGTTCGCTTTTTAATAAAGCTACCTCATTTTTTCGCTCTTCGGCGAACCTGTTATTATCAATTGCATGCGGGACAAAACTTAACTGAACATCTTTCAAACCATATTTTTTAAAATAGGCCTTATTGTTAGTACCAACATAAAAAGCATGGTCAACGTGCTTGTAAACCCATTTTAAAAAAACAGTTTTAAATATAGCTTTCAACCTGCTTTCTTTATCGAGCAAAGTTGAATCGCCACGGAAAAAAACAGGCGTCTTATTTTTAAAATAACGCAGAACTTTTAAATGACTGTGATATGCCCATCCGTAAACCAATATGGCATCGGGATGCCATGCGCTGATCTGTTCTATAAATTGGGGATTTATTATTCCCTCAAAATGATGCGAACCGGCATCTTTTGAAGTGTTTTTTACCCACTCGTAAGGATAGCCGTTCAATAAAGGAATATCCCATTCAATATTTTTTTTAAACCCGGGGTCGTATTTGTTTAAAGCGCTTTCACCCCAGGTGTAAAATACTTTGATGCTTATTTGCTGCCGCTGATGCAACAGTTGAAACACAGGCGCGTAATATTGAACCGGATGAGTGGTTATTATAGCCAGTTTTTTCATTTTTGACATTCAAATGCGACGGCCCCGACAAACCTTTTTTCCTCCTCTACCAGGTTAAAAGCGAGATCGACTGAATCTCCAAACCCGCATTGGCGCACATTTATAAATCCGGCTTTTTTTAGCTCAAATGCCAGTGATTTATAATCCCACATCCAAAGATGTTTGGAGTTGCCATATATTGATTTCATTTTTGAAGGCAAGGACTTTGGACGACTTTCGATTCCGAGCATCGTATTGCGCAATAATTCATTCGCCGGAGCATCAACCTTGTCATATCCTTCGATATAGTTCATCACCGCCGACTTTAAATCCGGCACCACGCCCCTAAAGATCCCACCTGGTTTTAATAAAATGTAAGTGTTTTTTAAAGCGATTATGAAATCGCTATACGCTAAATGTTCAAGTATATGTGAGCAGTATATACCATCGCAGCTTTCCGGTTTTTCAGGCAGTCCTTTAACGATGTCTCCATATTTTACGTTTGCCGGGAAACGTTGCCCGTTGCGGGTGTATAATCTCCCCAATACCGGCAATCTTTCAAACCGCAGCGTTGGCGAAGCATCATAGTTTATCCATTCAGCAGGCGCCGTAAATCCGCAGCCATATTGTATATATCTTTTCAACAGGTTATTACATTAAATAAATCACATTGGCTTTTTGTCGTCATTCGCGCCGAATATTTTTCGATGGCATCCTTGTTATAAACCGGCGCGCTCAACTTATCGTTAACTGTTTTTTTTAAAAAATCAAAGATTTTTTCATGGATGCCTGTTGTTTTATCATAGCTATACACGCACTTCGCTTTATATTCATTCAAAATAGCTAAAGCCGGACTTTGAGCATTAAATATGGCCAGCAACGGTTTGCGGGTTAAAAGGTAAGGAAATATCTTTGATGCGCTGTACTGCGGGTCGTCAGAACCCGGAATAAACAAAGCATCGGCCTGCTGTAATGTTACCAGGGTATGATAGTAGCCAATTCTGTCGGTAATTTCAATTACATTATCGATTAAACCATATTGCAGCGCCAAAGGTAAAATAGTTGGAGTAGTTTGCCCTCGTGGGGCATAGCTGGTGCCAATAAAATAAAGTTTTAATTTTCGGTATAATTCGGCATCGGCGGACAGGCAGTTTTTCAGCGTTTCAAAAACCGGTACGATAGATTTATACATATCCATGCCCCCGCGGCCGATATAAACAATATTTTTAAATCCTGGATCCATTATTGACATGAATTTATCTTTATTCCGGATGGCAATTTCTAAATCCTCTTCAGACGCGGCAAACGTAATAGTAGCTTCGGGTATATGTTTGATTTGAGGATACCGTGCTTTTATATTTTTAATATATTCCGCAGACACGCTAATTAAGCCGTCAGCCTGTTTCATAGCAATGGGCTCTAAAAACTTATTTACATGGTACGAAAGCCGGTACTTGGGCGGTTGCTGTTGTTTAGGTTTGTCGCGGTAATATTCAGAGTGCCAGGGATCCTGCATGTCGATCACATAAGGGATCTTAAACCGATTTTTCCAGTAAGCACCCAGCGTGCAAATTTGAAACTGGGTGGTTGAAAAATAAATCAAATCAAACTTTTTACTTTTCAGCAACAGGTTAATCTTTTTGCGATAGAACCAATAGGAACGATACGAGATACTTCCGAAGCCTAGCCATGTTGTCCAGCTTTTATTCAATGCCTTTATATAATGAATTTTTATATCACCGGGTATACTTTCCATCAGCAACTCATCCTGTGCTAAGTCGGTATATTTAGGGTCAACCGCTACAACTTCAGCCTCCCACCCAAATTCCTTATAATAAGGCAGGCTCATGCGCACACGCTGCATATCGGCTGTATTTACCGGAGGGAAGTATGGAGAAATGATTAGTACGCGTTTCAATTAACGATCAGTGCGTTTTCTATAATTTGCATAAAAGCAACGCTTTCGCTTTCCCAGTTTAACTGCGTTTGCCCAATTTGGAAAGACTCCTTTTTAGTTTGAAATAGCAATTTCCTGTTGACATCATATTCTGTAAAGATATAGGCCAGGTCTTTTGCGCTCCGGTATAACCTGCCCGTTTGCGGGTATTGTTGCATAAACGCACTTTGCGCCCTGGTATCGCTTACGGCAATAGCCAGGCCGCTTTGGATATAGGTGAACAGCTTATTAGTTAACGATATCTCCCTGTTGACGCAAACTGCCGTTTCAGCCGCCAGCCCGATATCAAATTGAGCCGCGAATCCAGTAACTTCTTCAGCTTTTATTGGTTTATAAAAAAATATTTTGTCATTGCATTTCCTTATAGAACTGCTCAAATTAAATAGATTTTGCTTATAATCTTCACCGGCTTCACCCAACAAATGCAGTTCTATATCTTGCTCAACCAGGCTCATCGCCTCAATAATCAACTCCAGCCCGCGATTTGGACCAATAGTTTGCGAGAACCAAAAAAGTTTTAGTGGTTTATCTTTATTATTATTGACGCTTGGCGTAGCTTTTGGAAATACATTTAATATAGTAGTGATACTCCGCTGATACAATAACGAATAGGTTTCAGCTATGAGCGGGCTGGATGCTGTTATATAGTCGGTTAATGGCAAATATTTATCTTCAATAAACTTTGAAATTTTGAATGAGTACGAGTTAATATCATCTGTCAACTCCTGCCTGTGAAAATCTTCGGCATCAAACCCACATGGTTTTTTATGCAGCTTAGCCGTTTTAACCGTTGCCGGCAAAGCCCCAAGGTTATGCCCGATATAGAGATCAGCCTTGTGTTTTCGAGCCTTACGTGTCAGGAAGTAACTACTGCGCGCAATTGCCAATTCGGAAAAACAGGTATAACAATTGGTATTTTTCAGCAGAAAACGGGCGGCTTTTTGGATTAACCTGCTTAAAAACCAGGTGAAGCGTTTTTGCTGCGGATCGCCGCCGGTGCATATGGCCTTCCATTTTTTACCGGCCAGTAATTCCGTATCATGTTGCGTGCCCCACGCATTCCAGTAAGCATATAAAACAGTTACCTCATACCCCCAACTAGCCAGGGTGTCGGCTTCTTTTACCAAGCGTGGGTTTAAAGACGGCTGGCCGGAGGAAATTAGAAGAACACTTTTTGACACAGGGAGAATTTATCCTTCA
>JAQBOH010000021.1 GCA_028288125.1 Mucilaginibacter sp. | reverse complement strand
TACTTCTACAGCATTTGCTACGCGTTTGGGGTGGTCAATTTCCCCCGGAATGCCCTGGTCAGTTTCGCCCGGAATGGGTGGTCAGCTTGCGCCGGAATGGAGTGGTCACATTCATCAGAATCTCCAGATGGGTACCGGGATTATGAGTTAACTGTTGTTTTGGAACTATTATCTGTTGTTTGTTTATATAAGCCATAAAATAAAATCGGTAAATATATCAGGTTTAGCAGACAAACGCCAGTTACTATTTGAAACGTCCCCCCAGCATAATGATATAATTTAAATATTAAACCGTCTCCTATAAATAGTGCAGAAATAAAACCTGTTACCACCCTCGTATTATTCACGAAGGAATTTGACTTCCAGTGCTTCAACGAGTTGTAGAGTAAAATGGCGGAAGTTACTATAACCAAAAATGGTGAGATCAAAACTAAAATATTTGCGCCCGGCCAATGGGATGTTTTGAACATTATACTCGTAGAAATGAAAAATACGGTTATAAAACCGAAGAGATAAATGATACGTTTCATAATTGTTTGTTTTTTAAAGTTTAGCATAAAATAAAGTTCTCGTTGAATTTCTTGCATGCCATTTGGCGTTATATTTTGAAAAGCAGTGTTGTAAACTAGCTCAAAATCATCTTCACATAGCAGTCTTTCTTCAATAAAGCAGCAATAATGGTCGAGCAAATCATTTTGAAGATTTTTATCGGTGACCCCATCGGCTATAATACGGTCAAGTATAAGTGTTAACTGGTTGTCGTTAAGCTGCTCCATAAGTCTTCGGCGGACTGACTGAGATAAGATGATATATGGTTTGTAGAAATTCCAACAATTCGTCTACCGAGGCTTGAGCGGACTTTTTTCCGGATATTGTGAGGCTGTAATACTTGCGCACCCTTTTTCCGATAAAAACTTCTTCGGACACTAATAACTTCTCTGACTCCAGTTTATGTAATGCCGGGTAAAGCGAACCTTCTTTAACAAGTATTTTTTCGCCCGACATTTCCTTAACCAACTGCACAATCTCGTAACCATACATCCTGCCTTTTTCTTCCAGCAATTTAAGAATGATGGTGCCCAGTGTTCCTTTTAACAATTCAGTATTATTCATAGCTTCCCATTGCATCAGTTGATAATGCATCACAAACCTATGTATAATTAAATTACTTTCCAAATAAATCCAGCAACTTTCGGCCACTTAGACTATAAAGTAACCGAACCTCTTAAAATCACAGGCTTAAATTTGCGCTAAAATGCGTAGGTCATATATACTGCGGTTCGAGTTTAGTCCCAGCCCGGTTAAGCGTCCACGTTTATCATAATGACTTAAGACTATTGCGCTTATTTGTGGTTGTTCAAAATCGGTTTAATAACGTCCAGAAATTCTAACAAGTGTTCAAAGAATCTCCCTGTTGGGCTACTTAAAACGCAGTTTTCTCACAAGAGGGCTGCGTTTTTTGCGTTATGGGTGAAATCTGAGAACCCAAATGACACCAATAAGCTTTAATTTTATTGAATACCCCCAATTAAATTGACATAAACACTTTTGAAGGTTCTTAGATACTCATACAGATTTGTCAGATCTTGCTGTTCGTTTTGAATTTACGAAATCAGTTGGCGACATACCAAACTGTTTTAAGAAGTTCCGTCCAAAGTTCGTTTGTGAAGTATAGCCAACCAGCTCTGATATTTCAAAGATCTTGTGATTTCCTTCGGCAAGAAGTTCCGCTGCTTTTTTTAAACGGGCAATATTGATGAGGTCGTTTGGGGTAAGATCTGAGATGCCCTTGATCTTTCGGTATAAGGTTGGCCTGCTCATGTTCATTATTTCGGCAAGCTGCTCTACATCCAGGGTTACATCGTTGATATGCTTATATATTTCCTCATGAAGTTTTTCCAGGAAGTGCTCATCTGCCTTGGAATGGCTTATTGTATTAATGTGTACTAAGGGTGAGTTGGCGAAATAGTCTTTTATCTTACTCCTGTTTTGAAGTAAATTGGCAATTTGTACACGCAAATGCCGGGGTGAGAAGGGCTTTTCAATGTAGGCATCGGCGCCAATTTCCAGGCCTTCAATTTTTGATTGAAAGGTGTGTTTTGCAGTCAGCATAATAACCGGTATATGGCTAAATTGAATATTCGATTTTATTTGCCTGCAAAGCTCAAAGCCATCCATCACCGGCATCATAATATCGCTTATTACCAATTGTACCGGGTCCTTCTCTAATATATTTAATGCATCCTGTCCGTTGGCCGCGGTATATACAATATAGTCTGTTGCGAGGTCGTCGCATACAAAGTCCAGTATTTCTTCATTATCGTCTACCACTAATACAATTGGTTTTACATCCATAATGGTTATATATTGAATTCAATTTCCTGATGTATCGGTAAAATCAGGGCAAAGATATTCATACCTTCTTCTGATGGCAAAAGTGAAATAGTACCCTTATGCAGCTGGGCGAGATACCTGGATAAAGGTAAACCAAGACCAGTGCCGGAATGTTTTTCGGCCTCTTTCATCCTGAAAAATGTTTCAAATACTTTATCACGCATCTCATACGGAATAATATGCCCATCATTTTTTATCAGTATCGTAAATGTATTGGCATCCTTGTTAAGCTCAACCGAAATATGAACTTTGCTGACAGCATACTTTAAGCTATTATCAATCAAGTTAGAGAGAATTTTGTTAAGGGCCTCGTTATCTATATATGCGTAAAAACCAGTTCCGGACAAGTTGTGTTTAACATGAAGCTTCTTTTGTTCGATCACCGGTTTAAAAAGCTGCAATATCTCTTTAACCAGTACGCTGATATCTGTTTTAACAAAATTTAAAGAAAACCCATGTGCCTCTGTTTTTCTGAAATCAAGCAGCTGGTTGGTAAGTGTAAGCAGCCTGTCGGTATTGCGTTCCATAACGGCCAGGTTTTTTTTGACGTCGGGGAACGAAGCTACCTTTTGCATAACCTTTTCCATGGGGCCTTTAATCAAGGTTAAAGGGGTTCGGATTTCATGAGCGACATGCGTAAAAAAGGCGATCTTGGCCTGGTAAATTTCCTTTTCCTTTTCATTTTCCAGCAGGTCTATCTTTCGCCGGTTCTTTTCGTTCACCGTAAGGTGATAGTTTCTGACAATAAAATATATGCCTAAAGCGAGCAAAAGTACGTATAGAAGCCATGCATAAATACTTGCCCAAAGGGGGGGAGCTATAATAATGGTTAAAGCGGCGGTATGTTTGCTCCATAAGCCGCTGTTGTTACTTGCTTTAACCATAAATTTATAAGTGCCTGCGGATAGCCTGGTGAAATAGACCTTACGGTTACTGCTCAGATAGATCCATTCTTTGTCGAGGCCATCCATTTTGTATGCATAACCAGCCGTTTGCGGCGAAGTGTAGCTCAACGCCGCGAAATCAATGCTAAAGGACGACTGATTGTAATTAAGCTTTACCGTATCTGTAAAAGTAACTGAACGTTTTAATGGTGATTGGTTTTTATTTATCTCAATATCCTGGTTATTTACCTGCAAGCCGGTAATATATACAGGCGGTTGAAAAGTGTTACTGATAAAGTTATCGGGGTTAAACTTTATCATGCCTTTTACACAGCCAAAATAAATGTTGCCTGCAGGGTCTTTATAAGCTGAGTTATAATTAAACTGGTCGCTTAGCAACCCATTCGCTCTCGTATAGATTTTAATATTGCCGCTGGACTTATTAAAACACATCAGTCCTTTGGATGTTGTTACCCATAAGTTCTTTGCGGCATCCTGCAATATGGCATATATCACGTTGCTTGGCAAGCCGTTGGCGGTATTCAAACGGGTAAAATTTCTTTTGTCAGGGTTCAATTTACATAATCCGTTCTCGGTGGCTATCCATAAATCATTATCACCGTCCTGAAAAATACGATTGACTTTGTTATTGCTCAGGCTTAATTTATTCTGAGCATCATATTTAAAACGGCCCGATAATCCGGTATGGGGGTTAAAATAATATAAACCATCGCGGTAGGTCCCTGCCCAAATTGTCCCGGTGTTATCTTCTAAAATAGAGGTATAAAATAAGTAAGATGGCACTGAATTGATAAGCCTGAATTTATGTTTTAAAGGACTATAGCTGTACAAGCCCCTTGAAGTACCGGCCAGTATATCGCCGTTTTTGGTTTCATACAGCGTGTAAAAGAAGTTGCTTTTTAAAGTGGTATCGTTAAAAACCGTAAAGTGTTCAACTACCTTGCCTGTTTTAACGTCCATAATATCGAGCCCGTGCTCAAAAGTTCCGATCAAAAGCTCGCTGGCATGTATTAAGAGGCCATGTATATTAGACGTAGAAATATCGGACGGGTTGCCAAGGGGTTTAAAATGAAAAAAACGACCGGTTCTAATATCCAGTTTATTTAAGCCTGCGTCCTCGGTACCTATCCAGATATCGCCTGTATTGTCGGCATGTATTTCGCGTACCGCGTTACCGCTAAGAGCGTTTTCGCCAAGCTTAGGAAAGAATTTTTCGAAGTAAGTGTACGGGGTAGCATAGTAATTAAGTCCGCCAAAATAGGTACCTGCCCAAATGCCTCCTTCAAGATCTTTACAAAAGGTATAAACGGCGTTGTCAGATAAAGAGTAAGGGTTATTGTATTGTTTATGCAGTAGCGTTATTTTGCCCGTTTCTAAATTATAGGTATAAATGCCTGATTCAGTGGCGACCCAGTAGTTATTCCCGGCTTGCTTGATGAAATCGCGGACAAACACTTCAGTCTTATCCGGATTGTAGGCCATGATATCACGATAAGAATTGTCGAGCGTATTAAATAGTTTGACACCCTGGTTTGATGTGCCTATAAAAAGCTTGCCCTGGCCGGCATCTGCTAACTTTTGTATCCAGTATGCCGTTGCAGGCATAGAATGACTGAAAACATCGTAAGCAATAAAATCATCCTTCACTGAGTCGTATTTTTCTATGAGCCGGGCTGTTGTAGAAACCCATAAATTGCCGTTTACAAAAGCCAGTGAGACCGAATTTAACCCGGGGCGGTTGTAAACAGTTGTTTTGTGGCTTATTAAATTGTATTTATAAAGCGTGATACCCGCAATAAACCAAATATTACCCTGCGGATCAAACTTGATATCCCGTATTTCATCTTCAGTTCCCGGTTTAAAAAAGGTAAAGCTTTCCGTTTGCGCATTATATTGGTAAATGCCCCGGTCTGTCCCTATCCATAATATACCGGCCTTATCCTGATAAAGGCAGTAAATAACGTTGTTGCCGATAGTGCGTGCATCAGCCGGGTTGTTTCTGAAAACTTTAAAGGTGTAACCATCAAACCTGTTCAAGCCGTCCTTGGTGCCAAACCACATAAAGCCGTTATTATCCTGCAGGCTGCACAAAGCCGCATTGTTAGACAGGCCGTTCTCCACCTGGTAATGTACAAATGAATAGGATTGCCCCATAACCCGGCCGGCCGGCATTGTAAATACCGGGATTAAAAAAGCGATCATTCTGAAAGCCCGAATAGCCCTAATCAGCATTGGTTATTTCACTAATTGTAAAATTGAGGGATTTAAACAAGCGCAAATTAGCGTTATTAAAAATAACAACAATTGTTAATAAACGAAAATTGAGACAAATTGATGAAAGATTGATACAAAAGTGTAGCAAACAGTGCGGGTAATTCGTTCATCTTTGGTCAGCAATTCATAAAACCTATTAGTCCTTCCATGGGGCTTGACCTAATTAACCAAAAAATAAACGTATGAAAAAACTCTTACTTCGAAATTCGGGCGTGATGTGTAATCATCCTCCTTGTGAAGGAGCCGCACGGCGATTGCGCCTGAAAATGATCGTCCCCATTTATTTATTACTGACACTGGTGTTAAATACGCTGGCATTTGCACAAGGCGAACGGCAGATCACAGGCCATGTTACTGACGCTACGGGCCAGGTGCTGCCAGGTGTAACTGTAAAAATAAAAGAGAACAATGCCGCAGGCACTGTTACAGATATTAAAGGCAGGTATACTATCAATGCTGCAGATGGCAATACCCTTGTATTTTCATTTATCGGGTTTACTCCGCAGGAAATCAGAGTGGGTGGGGAAAAAGCAATCGACGTTCAACTGCGCGATGATACCCGTTCGTTAAACGAAGTGGTTGTAATTGGCTACCAGGCGGTGCGAAAGCGGGATTTGACAGGCGCTGTATCAAGTATAAGTGCTGCAGACGCCAACAGAACCACCTCCAGTTCGGTTGGTGAATCGCTGCAGGGCTTGTCTCCGGGTGTTACTGTACGTAATAGCGGCGCGCCGGGCGCAAATGCCGAAATTGAGATACGCGGTATTGGCAGCTTGCTGTCTTCACAGCCGCTGTATGTTATTGATGGGATGCTTTCTGATGCCAACGTTACGGTCAATAATGATGACATTGAGTCAATACAGGTACTTAAAGATGCATCTGCAGCGGCAATCTATGGTTCGCGTGCTGCAAATGGGGTAATTATTATCACAACCAAACAGGGGAAGAACGGCCCTGCAGAAATTACCTTTTCTGCAAAATATGGGAAGCAGTATATTCCAAAGAAATGGGATGTAATGAATAGTACCCAGTACGCTGAATTGAAACGTCAGGAATATGCCGCCGCCGGTTTAGCCATTCCGCCAAGTGTGGCGTCAGCGACATTCAACCCTGCAATAAATACGGATTGGCAAGCGCTGGATGAACGTGCAGGTAACGACGAAAATTACAATATCACAATATCAGGCGGTTCAAATACAACCAAATACCTGATATCTGGAAGCTATTATGATAACCAAAGTGTTTTGCAGGCCAATTCGTTTAACCGGTCCAGCCTGCGTATCAACACCGAAACGAAAAAGGGCATACTTACTTTTGGCGAAAATGTGCTGCTAACCAATACCAATACACGTTTGCCTAATGTTGGCAATCCTTTTTTTGACCTGCCGACATCGCTGCCAACCATACCCGTAAGGAATAATATCTGGATCACGTCAACCAATCCGCAAGGCTTTACTAACGGCACAAATGATCCGGCTGGTGGCCCGCAGGATATAAGCTACGCAAATAATATCCTGGCCGGTAACACAACCAATAGCCTGTACATTAACAATGCAAAGATGGTTGGTAACGCCTATGCGCAATTACAGCTTACCAGCTGGCTTTTTTACAAGTTTAACGTAGGGTTAGAAACCAGCTTTGATTACAACCGGAGCTTTTTTAACGGCACGCCAATAAGATATGGTACGCCATCCGCGGAAAGCGCAACGAATGAAACAAGGGGGCAGTTTACCAATTTGTTAACGGAGCATACGCTTAATTTTAATAAAACCTTTGGCCTGCATAATATCAACGGGGTTCTGGGCTATACCCAGCAACAGGAAAAGGATACTTACACGGGTGGAGGGCGTACCAACCTTACCTTTATTAACGGACAATATCAAACGTCTATCAATTCAGCAACCGGTTCTCCGACAGCGTCTGGGGGGACAAGTATTGACTGGAAGATCATAAGCTACTTAGGCAGGATCAACTATACGTTTAATGATAGATATTTGCTGACCGCAACCGGCCGTGTCGATCAGGACTCCAGGTTTGGCGCCAATTACCGGACAGGGTTTTTCCCGTCAATTGCCGCTGCCTGGCGTATAAACAAAGAGGGCTTTTTTAAGGCGGATTGGGTGAACGATTTGAAGCTTAATGCATCCTATGGCGTTTTGGGGGTTAATACCATTTCACAGTTCTCCAACCAGGGATATATAAATAACGCGCCCCGGGCAGTATTTAACGGCGATATAGTACAGAACGGCGCGTACCAGGCATCGCTGTATAATCCTGACGTGCGCTGGGAAAGCCGGCACGAAACCAATATCGGCCTGGATGCAACCATTTTGAACAACAGGCTTAGTATTTCGGCGTCAGTTTATAAAAACGTATCTAAAAATGCCTTATTGATCGAGCAGCTGGCTGGCTTCCTGGGAGCTAACAATAACCCATATATCAATGCAGGGTCAATCAGCAACAAGGGTATAGAGTTTTTCGCTACCTATCGTAATAACGATCATAACTTAAAATGGAGTATATCAGGCAACGTAACTACAATACAAAACCAGGTGTTGAGCGTAGGTGACCAGGGCGGGGCTAATTACATCGTACAAAACCCTGATATTACCCGCGCGCAAATCGGTCATCCTGTGGGTTCGTGGTTTGTGTTAAAAGACATAGGCATATTTCAATCCCAGGCCGAAATAAATAGTTACAAGAGATCAAATGGCGATGTCATAGAACCTTTCGCGAAACCAGGCGACGTAAAGTTTTATGCTGATCCGAATGGCAAGGGATCTATTGGCAATAACGACCGGGTATTTTACGGCTCTGCACTGCCAAATTTGCAAACAGGCCTGCAATTTAATGCGGCCTACAAACAATTCAACGTAAATCTGCAGCTGGTTGGCACATTTGGCAACAAAATATTTGATGCCGTAAGACAGTCTTTAGATAGTTATCAAAATAATAACTTCCGTACAGCTATCAGTCCATGGACACCAGCAAATACAAACACGACAGACCCGCGTATAGGTTTTGCTACAGATCCGGGCATTGCGAATAATAATACCTATGCAAGTTCGCGGTGGTTAGAGAATGGCTCTTATGGCCGTATCAGGAACCTGGAATTTGGTTATTCATTCTCAAAAGGATTGTTAAGCAGCTGGCATATTGATAACGCCCGGATATTTATAAGCGGTCAAAACCTGCTAACGGTAACCAAATATAAAGGCCAGGACCCTGATGTAACTGGTAATCTTTTACAGCCTGGTTATGATAACGGGGGCTGGCCGCCAAGCAGGGTATTCTCCCTGGGAATTAACTGTGGATTTTAATTAAGACTTAGAACAATGAAAAAATTTATTATATTATTTGTCGCGGCTATTGTTATCGGATTAGCAAGTTGCCAAAAATCACTGAATATTGTTAATCCCGACGCCGTAACGACACAACAGTTCTGGAAAACAGGTACCGATGCACAACTAGGTGTAAATGCGATATACAGCACGTTTCACCGTGCCGGATTATGCCGCTGGCACTTTTTTGCAACCATGATTCGTGCCGATGAAGGCTGGAGCAAAAGCGGCGACCCCAATTTAATAGCTAATTTTGACCAGTTTGTGATCACAGATTATAATTATGGTAATGTTTACGGAGGGCTTTGGGGCGATAATTATTTCGGCGTTAACCGGGCTAACCAGGTTTTAGATAACGTACCCCAAATTAATATGGATGCAACGCTTAAGGCACAGTATTTAGGCGAAGCGCATTTCTTACGTGCGTTATTCTATTACCAGCTCAGCATATTTTTTGGCAACGTACCTTTGCAGTTAAAGTCGTCATTGCCGACCGATAAAACACCAACGTCGCCACAATCGGCTGTATGGGGCCAAATTGAGCAGGATTGTATTGCCGCCGCCGCCGCATTGCCCGCAAGTTATACCGGGACTAACATAGGCCGTGCCACTAAGGGCGCTGCAAACGCATTGCTGGCAAAAGCTTACATGCAGCAACATAATTACCAGGCGGCACTGGCGCCCTTACAGGCCGTAATACAAAGTGGCTTATATTCGTTAACACCTAATTATCAGGATAATTTCCTTGCAACAACCGAATTTAACAGCGAGTCGGTATTTGAGGTAGGTAACGCCCTTAATCCCAATGATACGCACGATGACGACACGCAAACCGGCAGTGAAGATAACCTAAACTACGGATCGTCATTGCCACCCTTTTTTGCTCCTCCGCAACTTGGATTTACAGATGGCGAGGCCAGGCGCTGGCCTATAGCCGAGTTTGAAAAAGAGACAACGACTTCGGGCGGACGGGACCCGCGTTTGGCTGTTACCTTTCTGTTTGACTCAACAGATGTGCGGGGACCGAATTTCACGCAGATATACGGCCAAACATTTGCATCGAGATATGGAACAAATAATGTTTCGAACGATAACTATGTGTGGTTTGCAAAATTGCTTGATTATAATAATGGCACGGCTCCGGCCCCCGGCAACTTTGAAATTTTTCATTCACCCAATAATTACCGTTATATCCGGTATGCCGATGTGTTGCTGATGTATGCAGAATGCTTAAACGCGACCGGAGCTACAAGTACCGCTTACCAGTATGTAGATATTGTAAGAAAAAGGGCGGGGCTTGCAGCGTTATCGATCGTAATGCCAGGGTTAAGTCAGTCGCAGTTTCTTACACAGCTAAAACATGAAAGAATTACGGAGCTAACCGGCGAGGGACACCGCTGGGACGACCTTGCCCGCTGGGGCGACCTCACACCGGCTCTTGCGTCACGCGATGCCGGGTTTAAAAACTTTGTTGCGGGAAAGAATGAATTTTTCCCCATCCCGCAAAGAGAGATAGATGTTAACCCGAACATTAAGCAGAACCCGGGTTATTGATACTAACGATCAACTTATATCAAGGAGTGAATTTACCGGTTCACTCCTTGATTAATGATAAAGAATGAAGCTATACGAAAAAATTAGTGTACTGGCATTGGTGCTGGCAACGGGTTTTACGGCCTGCAAAAAGAGTGGTGCCGGTACGGTAACGCCGGTTGTTACCACCCCTGTTGGCATAGCCGCGTATCCGGATGATTTACCGGTAAATGACAATACTGTTCCTGCAGTAAGTATCAGCTGGGACACCGCCGCCAAAAAGATTTCACACGATGTTTACTTTGCAGAATATGGGCGTATTCACCGCCTTGATCCGCATACTTTGTTATTGACCTATCACTGCGGCGGCCAAAACGACTCCTGGAACAACGTCGCAATCAGGCGCAGTACAGATAACGGCTCTACCTGGGGCGAGGCGCAAATAATACTCAACAGCAATACGCCCGGCTATTATGGCTTTTCGGATCCGGATATACTGGTGATGAATAATGGCGGGCTGATACTGGCTTACGTCGGCCGGGGCAACCCGGACGATAATGCGCATGATAATGTACAGATACGTATAAGTAAAGACAATGGATTAACATGGGGCAATCCAAAGATAATAGCCACCGGACGTTCATGGGAGCCGGGTATGGTGCAATTAGCCGATGGAGATATCGAAATGTTTTATTCCAGCGAGGCGAAGTGGTGGCCCGGCGCCAGCCCCCAGCAGGATATTTTGATGACCCACTCTACGGATAACGGTGATACCTGGACAGCGCCGAAAGAGGTTGCATATGCACCGGGTGACCGGGACGGTATGCCGACGCCCTTATTGTTAGCCAATAATGAAGGTATAGTTTTTCCGATTGAATCTGTTAATAACAGCAAGTCGCCGTGGGTATTATGGTCGTCTACTGATGCAAGATGGAACTACAACAGTATAGGTACCACCCAAAACGGCAGGCGCTGGCTTTCTATGAACGATAATGTTTTTGGCGGAGCGCCCTTTATGGTACAACTCGCTACAGGCGAAACACTTCTGTCTATGCAAGATGCAGGTGGCCGCAATATTGGCAGCGACTGGAAAAAAAGCACTATGCTGGTATATAAAGGTAATACGGTAGCAAAAAACTTTGCCAGGGTAAGCGATCCGTGGCCAAATTTGCCAACAAATGAAGGAGCCTATTACAGCTCTTTGTTCCTGCAAGACCAAAATACCGTCATTTTGGTAACCACACGTAACTTTAGCGACGCACATAGCGAAATTTACTGGAAAGCAGGTCACATCACGCATTAAAAACGCTGTTAGCTTGCTAACGTACTTGCCATTACAAATAACGAAAACGAGATGAGACCCGATTTTATCAGAATATTATACACGCTGTTAATTGCGTTCATGTTAACAGCATCATTAGCTGAAGCACAAAAAAAAAAATTAAAAACGTTTACTAACCCTATATTGCCGTCGGGTGCAGATCCGTGGATCACGTATAAGGACGGGTATTATTATTATACCAATACCCTGGGCGACAGTCTGGTAATATGGAAAACAAAAGACATTGCCGATCTACGGAATTCGCCTAAAAAAACGATATGGATACCGCCGGCTGGTAAAAGCTATTCAAGGGAGCTATGGGCGCCGGAGGTTCACTTTATAGATAACAAATGGTACATGTATTTTGCCGCGGACGACGGCCGGAATATCAACCACCGGCTTTACGTTTTAGAAAATCTTTCAGCGGATCCTTTATTGGGCGAATGGACATTTAAAGGCCTGCTTGCTGAGGCTTCAAACAAATGGGCTATTGATGGGTCGGTATTTGAGCAGGACGGCAAACTGTATTTGATCTGGTCGGGATGGCAGGGAGATGAAAATGGCGAACAAGATATTTATATTGCAAAGATGAAAAACCCCTGGACTGTAGAAGGCAAGCGCGTAAGAATTTCGCGGCCGCAATACGGTTGGGAAAAGGTGGGCGATCTGCACGATGCCAATAACCCGCCGCATGTAAATGTTAACGAAGGGCCGGAAGTGTTGAAGCATGGTCACAATATCATCTTAATTTATTCGGCCAGCGGCTGCTGGACGGATAATTACGCCCTGGGCATGCTGACGGCCAATACTTCTTCTGATCTATTAGACCCTAAATCGTGGAAAAAATCACCTAAGCCGGTTTTTCAGCAAAGTGCAGATAACAGCGTATATGCGCCTGGCCACAATTCGTTCTTTAAATCTCCGGATGGCAAGGAAGACTGGATACTTTATCATGCAAATTCACAGCCGGGCTGCGGTTGCGGCGGCAAGCGTTCGCCACGGATGCAAATGTTTACCTGGAATAAAGACGGCACGCCAAATTTTGGTATACCAGTTAAAACCGGCCTGGCTATTACAGCGCCTTCTGAGGTGATGTATGTGGTAGCCAAACCGCCAAAGGCCCCGGGAGTAAAAAAGAAAACGCCCGAAAAAAATAGCACTGACCAAATTATAATCATCAAGAACAATAAGAAAAAGTAAACAAGTATGAAAAGGCTAGATCATCTCATTTTAACAGGCCTGCTGTTAGTCACAATTGTCTTTACGGCGAGTTCACAAACGAATAAGCCCAGGGCGGTTCCTGTACAAAACGGGAAAATATGGACGGTAGAAAAAGCCAACCAATGGTATGCACAGCATAAATGGATAATCGGCGCTAATTTTATTCCCAGTACAGCCATAAACCAACTGGAGATGTGGCAGGCCGAAACATTTGACCCCAAAACCATTGATACAGAATTAGGGTATGCCGAAGCTATTGGCTTTAATACCATGCGCGTTTTTTTACACAGCGTTGCCTATGGTGCAGATCCAAAGGGCTTTAAATCGCGCATGAACCGATACCTCACTATTGCCAACAGGCACCGCATACAAACCATTTTTGTGTTTTTTGATGACTGCTGGAACCCCAATCCCAAACCTGGCAAGCAGCCGCTGCCAAAGGCCGGCATCCATAATTCGGGCTGGATGCAAGACCCGGGTGTACGCGAGGTAAAGGACCCTAAACAATTTAATAAGCTGGAAGGCTACTTTAAGGATGTGATGAGCACATTTTCACACGATAAACGTGTTTTACTGTGGGATTTGTATAACGAGCCGGGTAACGACCAAAAGCGCGATACCTCGCTGGCCTTGTTAACCAAAGTATTTAACTGGGCCAGGGACGTAAACCCCGATCAGCCGGTATCGGCAGGTTTATGGGAATGGGATTTTGAAAAACTCAACGCGTTCCAGGCATTAAACTCCGATATTATCACTTACCACGAGTATGAAGATGTAAAATCTCATGAGCGGGTATTGCAGCTGTTAAAAACACACGGTAAGCCGCTTATTTGTACAGAATATATGGCCCGTTCAAGAAACAGCACATTTCAAACCATATTGCCATTACTTAAAAAGGAGAATATAGGCGCGATAAACTGGGGATTGGTTGCCGGCAAAACCAACACAATTTATGCCTGGGACACCCCGATGCCACAGGGCGGCGAGCCGAAACTTTGGTTCCATGATATTTTCCATAAAGACGGAACACCTTATAAGCCTGAAGAAACGGAGTTTATTAAAAAGATCACTGCCCAGCCCAAAACGGAAACCTTAAAATAGTCTATTCTTCAACAACCTGATATGAAAAAACAAGTTAGACATACGATTTATTTGGCAATTACAGCGGGTTTCCTGGCGGCCTGCCAATCACCAACACCAAATCAAGGCACAAACAGTGCGGCTGCGAACCAATCTACGGTAGTTCCCGACACGACCTTTCAAAAAACAATTGACGGCAAGCAGGTACAGCTGTTCACATTACAAAATAAGAGCGGCGCCAAAGCCATGATCACCAACTATGGCGGCAGGCTTGTTAGCTTATATATGCCGGATGCAAGCGGCAAATTAATTGATGTAGTGGCGGGTTTTAGCAGCGTGGCAGGCTACCAGCATTCTACCGAGCCGTATTTTGGCGCTACCATCGGCCGGTACGGCAACCGGATAGCCAGGGGAAAGTTTGAGCTTGATGGTAAGCGATATACCTTGTTTATCAACAATCCGCCAAATACTTTGCATGGTGGTAAAAAAGGTTTCCAGTATGTGGTTTGGGATGCAAAGCAAACAGATAAACAAACCCTGAGGCTCACTTATTTATCGAAGGACATGGAAGAAGGTTTCCCGGGCAATTTAAAAGTTACCGTTGAATACAACCTGACAGACGACAATGCCCTTAAGATAACTTATGACGCCACAACCGATAAAAGAACCATTGTAAATTTAACCAACCATGCTTTCTTCAATTTAAATGGTGAAAATAGCGGTACTATTCTCAACCACCTGGTGCAAATTAAAGCGGATAAATATACGCCGGTAGATTCTACACTGATCCCGACAGGCCAAATAGAACCAGTAAAGGGCACGCCGTTTGATTTTACAAGCCCGGCAACAATAGGCGCCCGTGTAAACGCTACAAACCGGCAACTGGAAAACGGCAAGGGTTATGACCATAATTTCGTGCTGAACGCTCATGGTGAAAACGAACCAGTTGCTGCAGTAACCGGCGACAAAAGCCGAATACAAATGAACGTTTACACTGATCAGCCGGGGCTGCAATTTTACAGCGGCAATTTTATGCAAAGTAAGAACACCATGAAGGGTGGTCATAAAGATTCGTTTAGAACGGCGTTTGCACTGGAGACACAGCACTTTCCGGATTCGCCGAATCAACCGTCATTCCCTTCTACAGTACTTAAGCCCGGGCAAAGGTATCATACAACATCCGTTTACAAGTTTACACTTGCTAAATAACCATTAGTCATTTGGCGTATGGATTAACATCAAATTAATTTTCCTGCGGGCTACGAAGCCGTTTTACGAAAGTAGAGCGGCTTTTTTTATTGGCGTGCAGATACAAAGCGGCCAGAAGGCTCCTGAAAGCACGCCTGGCACGCGCGCCAGCATGGGGAAGCGTAATCGAATTACTTTTAACACTTTAGCTATTTGTTAAAAACTACGATGCGCATTATTTCACATGTTAGTATATTTGGGTAGAAATGTTTGTCAGGAATCGGATTGTTGCGGCGTCCCGGACAGCGAATGAGGAAAAAACATAATATCATGAAAATATTAAAACAAAATTCAAAAAATTTACTTAAGGCAGCTTTGTTATTCGTCGTAGCGCTGTCGCAAAGTTGCAAAAAGGAGACGGCTGCTGCTAATGCCGCCGCTGCTCTGCCAAAACAAGGCATGTACGCCCTGATCAACGACACTGCCTGGATAGCCCTAACCGTGACAGCATCAGTAGCGTATAACAGGTTTAGCACAAGTAAAATATTTACTTGCACAGGGACGGCGGGCAACCAAATGATACAACTTATAGCCGTCCAAAATGATGTTGCCGCCGGCAGCGATTTTCCGATCGGTCCTGCAAATGGCAACTTAGACAGCTTCAATTATTTCGTACTGCCGATACACCGCAGCCTTACTGAACAAACGACCACCCCTGGCACCACCGCCGGCGCCAGCCTGGTAATAACTGCCATTGACTCCGCTAAACGGCTTATCTCAGGCACATTTACATTTCCATCCAGGGATAGCATTTACGATGCGAACGGTAATGTTATTTTAGTACAAAAAAACCAAATTGCCAACGGTTTTTTTAAGCAGGTCCATTACGTATATGCCCCATAGCTTATACACCTATGGGTTCTTCATACATCGGGACAGTACAGTATGTCGAAAACTAAGATTAAAATCAATACGTATTTAATTGAAAACATTACGACAATGAGAAAAACTTTATGCTTAATTTTAATCAGCTGTTGCTTTTTGTTTGCATGTAATAAAAATTCAACCCCCGCACCAAAAAGCCCCCCAAAACAATTACAAATTGTTGTAAGTAATATAACAACAACGCTAACTATTTATAACTTTTCGGTTATTAACCAATCTTCTGTTAAATTAATTGATATCTATGCGCAAACCGACAATGATACTTACACCGTAAATGTCAACTCCGGAGATGTTCTTAAATTAAATTATTTCCTGGAACTTGAAGGTTTAAGCCCCGCGACAGACCCTGTTGTTTCATTTATATACGACCGGGCCGTACTGGCCAGCGTAACAAATCATGCCGGAATTATATCCGGCGCAAAATATATAACTATTCCGTAGTTATTAAAATCCTACGGGCTACGAAGCCGCTTTGCGAAAGCAGGGCGGCTTTTTTATTGTGCTGTTCGCTTTTACGTATGCGCGAACACCCGAACACCCCCGAACACCCGCGAACACGCCAAATTATAGTGCGAATACGCTGATCAATTAATTTATTAGTGACATATCAACCACAAGCCCGAATCATTATATTTGAATAAATCTTTGACTATGAGCCAGATAAAAAAGGAAGACATCAGCCAGGAAGTGTTTGACCTGTATGATGACTACGCGCACAACAGGCTTAACCGGCGTGCATTTGTGCAAAAGCTATCCCTATATGCGGTTGGCGGTTTAACCGTTCCCGCGATAATGAGTTTCCTGATGCCCGATTACAAAGGCAATGTGCAGATCAAACCGGATGATCCCCGGTTAAAATCAGGATACATCAACTATTCGTCGCCAAAAGGCGGCGGGACCATAAAAGGGTTATTGTCAAAACCTGTCGACGCTAAAAAGAAACTTGGCGGCATCATCGTAGTTCATGAAAACCGGGGGTTGAATCCCTACATCGAAGACGTAGCCAGGCGGGCTGCCCTGGCCGGGTTTATTTCGCTTGCGCCCGATGCCCTTACGCCCCTGGGCGGCTACCCCGGCAATGATGACGCGGGACGCGACTTGCAAAGTAAACGCAACAAAGGCGAGATGGAGGAAGATTTTATCGCGGCATATGATTACCTCAAAAATCATCCCGACTGTAACGGCAAAGTTGGCGTTGTAGGTTTTTGTTATGGCGGCGGCATAGCCAATATGATGGCCGTACGCATACCAACGCTTGCGGCCGCTGTGCCTTTTTACGGCAGCCAGCCGGCTGCTGAGGATGTGCCTAAAATCAACGCGCCCCTGATGCTGCACTACGCATCGCTGGACACCCGGATCACAGGCGGCTGGCCGGCATACGAAGCTGCTTTAAAAGCAAATGGCAAAAAATACCAGGCGTTCATCTACGAAAATGTAAACCATGGCTTCCATAACGACACGACACCCCGCTATGACAAAACTGCCGCAGAACTTGCCTGGAAACGCACGATTGATTTTTTTAATGAGTATTTGAGTTAGGGCACCGGCATTCTCTACGGGCTACGAACGGCTTTACGAAAGCAGAGCGACTTTTTTATTAAGTTAAGTTCCTTTTAAAATTTGCATACTTTTATCACAAGCCGAACGGTGTCATTTTGAGAGAGATACGGGTGATACGCCGGATACACTGATACTGGCGATAGGACCTGATGCAGCTTGTACAGTGAATGCCCGTGAATACGCCACGGACATGGCACCACCGGCTAACCAAAAACATGCCAAAAAAGGGCAGTTGATTAAACATGGGCCACTTAAACATTATTCGGTAAGGTATGGACGCTTGGTCGGGTGAGGAACTGAAAAGCTTTACATATGAATATTTGTACATACTCTTGACAAAGACGTTCTAAAAAATTGATGTCCATGAAATGCAATGAACATCTTCATTATTTTATGGAGAGTTGATTTTGAAAAAATGCGAGCCACTCTCATGCCAACGCCGTATGTGAAGTACACGCTAACGCACGTGGAACGATACTGTAAATGGTGTACAAACCTGCAACTCCCTGAAGAAGATAGGAAACACATACTCTACTCTATAGAGGCCTTATTTGACATTCTGAAATCAGGATAGCTTACAAAGCGCATAGTGCCGATCCGCGCCGTCACAAAAACGAACAGGCCGGTTAGACCGGCCTGTTAATGGATTTCGTAACACTGATCGCTTCCTAAACGATGTCCTTCCACATCAAAATAAAACTAATTACTTAAATTATAAGTCAACCCTAGGAACCATCCCCACCGGTAATAATTACTCGTCGGAACCGCGCTTGTGCTAACCGGTATCGTACCGCCAACTTGGTAGTCATCGCTGATTAGCTTAACCTGCGATAAAGTAGCACCACCGCTCAGGATAATGCGCTGCGTATCGCCAAAAAGAACGGAAAGCCCGCCATGATAATTCACATGCGTGTCATTGTTGATGCTCAAACCAAACGCCCCACCCCAGTTTACGCCTTGCGGGCGCTCTTCATAGAAATGCATCAGCGCGCCCAAGGCCGGCATGATTTTGGTCTTATTAGTATTTTGTACGATCTTGTTATTGACTGCATCGCCCGTTATCGGTTCCGTCCGGT
>JAQBOH010000194.1 GCA_028288125.1 Mucilaginibacter sp. | reverse complement strand
TGTTGCGGCTTGCAGGCTTACGTTACGAAACTCTTCGGAGCCAAACTTCGGATAATCATCCGGATTACCAACCGGCCGCTCGAACAGGCCCAGTTGATATTTCACTTTGAGTATGCGATGAACAGCTTCATTGATACGCGCCATCGACACCTTGCCTTCATGCACCAATTCTATCAGGTAATTATAAAAGGTATACTCATAGGGCACCATACTCATATCCACACCTGCATTAACCGCGATCATCACCGCGTCCTTTTGCGTAGCGGCTATGTGGTGGCGGTCGTGCAGGTATTCGATATCCTTCCAGTCCGTTACCGCGATGCCGTCAAAATGCAACTCGCCGCGCAGTACGTCAGTAAGCATATATTTGCTGGCATGCAGCGGCACGCCGTTTATTTCACCTGAATTGATCATGATCGTCCGCGCGCCGGCTTTAACAGCCTCCGCAAAGGGAGGTAAAAAATACTCGCGCATATAGCGGTCGGGTATCCAGGCTGGTGTACGATCCTTACCGCTTAAAGGGTCGCCATATCCGAGGTAATGTTTCATACAGGCTGCCACATGATATTTATCGCTTACATCATTGCCCTGGTAGCCTGTAATTATTGCGGCGCCCATTGTTTTAATAAGATAAGGGTCCTCGCCAAAAGTTTCGTAGATACGGGGCCAAAGCGGCGACTTGCCCAAATCCAATACCGGCGAATAATTCCATGGAATATAACTTGCCCGGGCTTCATACGCGGTGATCTCCCCTGCCCTATGCACAATATCTCTGTTAAAGGTAGCAGCCATGGCAATTTCCTGCGGAAACAGGGTACTTCCTAAAGTATAAGTAACGCCATGAATAGCATCAATACCGTATATAACCGGTATTTTCAAGCGATCTTTTGCCGCTTCGGCCTGTATTGTTGAAATTACTTCGAACCAGTGCTTACGGTCGTAAGCATGGCCGGTTACATTTAATATTGAGCCGACATGATATTTTAAAATGGCTTCCTTTATTTTATCAGCATCGATCTGGTGGACACCGTTTTTATTGGTTGATACCACATCCGAAGTAACTTCGGTCATCTGCCCTACTTTCTCCTCAAGTGTCATTTTAGCTATCAGGTCATCTACTTTTTTGTCGATAGCGCTAACAGGTTTTTTAGACTGCGCCGATAAAAGCAGCACGTTCAGTAACATTAAACTAGCGAGAATGGTAATTCGTTTCATAATGATTTGGTTTGGTTCAATTGGTTATAAGAGTTATATCATTGATTCTTTTTAGCGGATTTCAGTTTATCCTGCAGCGCTTCTATCGCATTAGCCAAATAAGCCATTGGCGCATTCCAGTTTATAGCTATCTCGTTCGCGGCATAAGCACGTTCATCATCGATGTATGCTTCATCTGGCACTTTAGACGATACTTTAACACCATCCTGCATACCTGAATTGGGCCCACCCACCAGTAATCCGGGCACGGGATCAACAATGCCGTCCGATGCAGAGGGCCGGTGATGCGGGTGCATGGGCGTTTTGCTGCCATAGCCGGTTACATATGAATAGCCAGTTCCGTTTCTTCCTAAAATATAATCGAGGTTATCTAAGGCATAAATGAGATATTTTGGATCATTTGAAAGTTTATACGCCTGGATCAATGCTACTCCCTGGTTGGCTGCATCCGAATTACTTCCCCAATGGAAATTACGGGTTGATTTATCCATTACCGTTTTATAAGCCGTTTCATTCGCGCCGCTGATTAAGTCGTCAGCAAAAAAGATCAATCGTTTTTTTAGCTCCTGTAGTTCACCGGGCTCATTCGCGCCAAATGAGGTACCATTTTTTATCAACGTATAATAACCCAATAGCCTTACCTGACCCCAGGATGGAACAGGCATATTTGTATCAGGCATCAGGTTAACCGCTTTTAAATATTGAGCCTGTTTTGTAGTTACAGATAACTCAGAGGCAGCCCAGATAAATTCATCATTAAAATTCCGGTCGCCATAGGCCCCGGTTGTAATTTTAGGACTAAACTTTTGGTTCATCGCATCCTGGTTATACGCAATATCCGGATTTTTTACGGCCCACCCCCAGGCGCTTTTCGCACTTTTTAAACAAGAATCCGCCAAACCAGGCAGCTCCTTTGGGAATTTTCTAAATATCCTGCTCGCCTGGGCCATTACGGCTGCAAAATCAAGCGTAGCTGCGGTGCCTTTTTGTACCACGTAACGTGTTGCGGTCTCTTTATCGGGCATTTCAAATTTGTCGAACGCGGCATTGGTTAATTTATGATAAACGCCGCCGTCATTCGGGTCTTGCATGGTAAGCATCCAGCGCAGGTTCCATAAAATCTCGTTCAATATATCGGGAATGCCATTTCCGCTTTCCGGGATATTGAGCTTAATCGTTTTCATGTAACCGGGGAAGTCCTCGTACAGCGAAAGCAATGTGCTGGTGCTGATGCCGCTATTGACAATATATTTGTTATAGTCGCCAGCATCATACCAGCCGCGCGGCGATGAAATTTTCATCCCTTCGGGCCTTTTATCAGTTGCACTGGAAGCATGTATCAGCACAGCGGTATCCGGGTGCCCTTCCGCTCTTGCCCATTTGCCAGCATATTTTCCATCAAGCGGCAATGATGCCCGCATAAAATAATATGCCTTTATGGTTGCGGTAGCAACAGCCTTATGCACCGATCTTTTAATATCAAACGGATAGGATGAGCCCACTCCGGGCACAAACACAACATATTTTCCGGGTGCATGAAAAGCGCTAAAATCAGCTATCCATGTTACATTCCCCGCAAAATTGGGCTTAATGGATTTCGTTAAAGTTCCGGTAAACACGATTTTTTTTGACAGTGTCTGGACGGAGAATGGGCCGCCGTCGCTTTTTAAAACAATTGCCGTTTTAGGTGCATCCGGGTAAAACCCAACCTGGTTTAGCCGGATAATTGGTTCACCGTTTGCCGGGGACTGGCCAAATGCCACTTGCGCGACAAAAAGCATCATCACGCTTAATGAAAGGGCGGGTCTTATAAACCTGAGATGGTTGCTCATTAAAGCTTAAATCTTATGGTTACGCTATGAAATTAAAATTGGTGTATAAATATAGGTGTATTTTATACAATAATAAAAAAGGCCGGCTAATGGCCGACCAATGTATCTTCGTTAAAGCGCAATTATAGTTTGGCCAATCGATAAGCTAAACTCAAGTTAAACAGGTTGATCCTCGTTTGACCGTTGCCATAATCCTGCTTGGTTAGGCCGGCCTCATATCGTAGGTCGACTGATATTTTTTTAATATCCAGGCCGGCACCCACCTGCCATGCGAAATTTTGGTCTTTATAGTTAAGTCTTAGCGCATTACCGGCAGCACCTGTGAAAGTTTGATCTTTATTAACGGCAAATGAAACCACGGGGCCGGTATAAAAACGGCCGCCGATACCAAACGCGCCAACTTTACCGCCAAACAGCAATGGCACATCAATGCTGGTGAACTTCTGCTTTGCTTCACTGCCATTGCTTGTGATATCAACATTTTTTGACGTGATATACATTTCGGGCTGAAAGTTAAACCCCAAAGCGCCAAACCGCGCCCAAAAGCCGGCTAAATAACCAGCCTGGTTACTGCTGCTTAACGTCGCTGAAGCAGAGGACGAAATGCCCGACAAATTTAATCCCGCTTTAGCGCCAAACTGAAATGAAGGCAATACCTGGGCAGACGCGAAACTGATAGTTGCTGTAAAAATTAATAATGTGAGGATGATTTTTTTCATAAGATAAAAGTAAATTTTAAACGGTTAAAAGTTTTTTGGATCAACTCATGGGTTATAAAACCATTTAATTAGGAATCCGGCTTACACTCATAAAAAGACAAAGTGTAAGCCGGATAATCGTTGCAGATTCTGGAATAAAATTAGATATTATTTTATAAATCCAATAGTCTTTGAAAATAATTTACAGTGATAATTTCCCCTGGTAATAGTCCAGTATTTTACTGTCGATATAATAGTCGTACCGGGCGCTTATCAGGCTGAGGTTAGCACTATCGAGGTTGTTTTTCGCGATAATAAAATCAACTGAGGTTAATACTCCCGCATCAAACTGTACCTGCGCTATTCTAAAGCTTTCCTTATATGCATCTACCTGTTCAGCCAAAGCCTGGTAGCGGGTATAAGCCGAATTCATATTTACATAAGCTTGTTCAACATTCTGCTGTAACACCAGCCTGGTGTTGTCCTCCACGTTTTTTAGTATCTGTAAATTGATTTTTGCTGTAGAAATATTGTTTCTTTTTTGCAGGTTATTAAATATGGGGATGTTTAAATTTAAAGAAACGCCCGTTCCATAATTGTTTTTGAACTGGTTATAATAGCTTATGCTTTGGCTGGCGTAATTTGCCTGCGTCGAATAAACAGCTTGCTTGCCGCTTGGTGTATTGATATATAATTTTGTTGGCGAACTAGTTGAATCAATAAACGTGGAACTTTGCCCGGTGCTTGAATAATTTGTCCCCAGGTTAGCCGACAGCGATAAATTTGGCAACAAATAGCCTTTTACCGCCTGTAAAGCTTTCTCGGCGCTTTGGCGTCTTAAGGTAGCCGCTTTAACTACGGGCAACTGTTGTAATGCGGCACTGTAGATGTCGTCAACACTTACGCCGTAAAGCCCTTTCATTTCCTCGGCATTTAAAGGCTGCACTTCGGCGCTCCTGTCGAATGGGATATTCATCAAATTGTATAAGCTCAGTTTTGCGGCTTCCAGCGCGCTCCGGTAATTAACCACCGCAACTTTGCTGCTGGCTAACGTTCCCCTAAAATTATAAAGGTCGACAGGAGTCTTATTCGCGCCCGACTTTTCTAATGTTTCAGAACGGTCTACGGTTTGCTGGGCTACCTGCTGCTGGCTTATAGCCTGCGCCAGTATCTCCTCATTATCCAATATCTGAAGATAATTGGTAATGATATTGATGGTTACCACATTTTTTGCCTGCAGGTAATCCATTTTACCGGCCTGGTAATACAATGAGGCCTGCTTTATATTGTTCTGTAACGCCAGCCCGTTAAACAACGTTAAGGCGCCCGATAAACCATAATTATCTGAAGTAAGCGACTGGTTGGCATACGTATTTGTAACCGGGTTGATGGAGCGTCCCTGGTTAATATTATGGCTTACGGAACCGTTTATAGAAGGTAAAAGATTCTCTTTTGCCTGGTTGAAATTTATACGGTCCTGCTCCATTACAAGCGCTGATTGCTTTACGTTAAGGTTATTTTTTATAGCAATATCAATACATTGCTGCAGGGTAAGTATATTGTTTTGCTGCGCATTCGCCGCTTGTACTGTTACAACAAAAAGAAAAATTAATATATATATATAAGATCGCATGATTTATGAAGTATTCAGAATTTTTTTGATGAATCGATTTTACCGTCCAAAAGATTTATTACACGGGTACCATATTCTGCATTTTTCTCGGAGTGCGTTACCTGGATGATCGTTACGCCGTCTTCCTTATTCAGTTTACGAAACAGCTCCATTATTTCCTCACCCTGCTTCGAGTTTAGGTTACCGGTGGGTTCATCGGCCAACAATAGTTTTGGTTTAGCTATTAAAGCGCGGGCAATACCTACCAGCTGCTGCTGTCCGCCGGAAAGCTGGGCCGGGAAAAGATCTTTCTTTCCAACGATCTGGAAACGGTCGAGCATATCGGCTACCATCGCTTTGCGCTCGGCGCCTTTAAAATCCTGGTAGATCAGCGGGGTTTCAATGTTTTCATAAACAGTTAGCTCATCGATCAGGTGATAAGCCTGGAAAACAAACCCGATATATTGTTTATACAAAGCCGAACGCTGTTTTTCTTTAAGCTGGTGTACGGCCTGCCCTGCAAAATAATGATAGCCATCCGACGGCTCGTCGAGCATACCGATAACATTCAAGAGTGTTGATTTCCCCGAACCTGAAGGCCCCATGATTGAAATAAATTCGCCCTCGTCAATTTCAAGACTGATATCATTGAGTACGTAGTTTTTATTGCCGCCAACCTGGTAATATTTCGAAATATGCTGTAGTGATAACATGTTTTCTAATTAGTGATCTATTGATTTAGTGAATTAGTGATTTGAATTGCTAATTTATCAAAATGATTTATTTAACAGGTAGCATTCACTCACTATCGCGCTAAGGTATCAATAACATACCAAACTATTAACCACTTAGCTATCAATAGATTATGCATCCGCACGCAAACAAATACTGTTCGCTTATGTAACAGGAAGCGTACGGTTATGATACAATGGGGATTGATGTGCGGATGATTAAAAATGTGCGGAGGTGCATTTTCAGATGTGCAGATGATTAAATGATGATGATTAATTCAAACAATCTGCACATCTGACACTGCTCAATTTTTTCAGAGTGAACACTTTGATAAACCACTGTCACCACTCCTACTCACTTCTCAAGCTTTTCACCGGGTTAGCCACCGCCGCTTTAACAGACTGGAAACTCACCGTAAAAAATGCAATAAGTATTGAAATTATACCCGCTAGCGCAAATATCCACCATTGGATATTTATACGGTAGGCAAAGTCCTGCAGCCACTTGTGCATGGCGAACCAGGCTATGGGCCACGCGATAAGGTTGGCTATTAACACCAGCTTTAAAAAATTTACAGAAAGCAGAAGTGTAATATTTTGAACAGACGCGCCCAATACCTTGCGCACGCCTATTTCTTTCACCCTTTTTTCGGCAGAATGCGAGGCAAGGCCAAATAAGCCTAAACACGATATAAAAATGGCAAGTCCTGCCAGGATACTTACGATCTGGCTAACCTGGTTGTCTGCCTTATAAACCTCGTTAAAATGATCATCCAAAAACTGGTACTCAAACGGGTAATCCGGGTAAACGCTGCTCCATTTCGATTTGATCAAGGCAAGCGCGGCGGTGGTATTGCTGCCACTGATCTTAACCGATATATTTCTGAACCCCCAATGCCTGGCGCTAACCATAAACATGGGCTCGATCTTATACTGCAATGAATTAAAATTGAAGTTTTTTGCAATGCCTACAATAGTTCCTAAAGAATCTAATCCAAATCGCGCACCTAATAAAGAGGATACCGGATCTTTAGGGTGATCTTTTAACAACTCCTTAGCCAGTGCCTCGTTTACGATATACTGCCTGCCATCGGGGACTTTTTCGCCCGAGAAATTTTTTCCGGCTGCTAATTTTATTTGATAAAGAGTAAGATAATTGGTGTCAACAACTACACGCGTCGTACCCAATGGCTGGTTCGGCCCGTTAGCTGGTTTAAACGTTACACCTGTTTGGTCTAAATGACTGCCTAAAATATCCTGGGATGCCGTTACGCCTGATATCAAAGTGCTGCCCGACAATTCACTTTTAAACAGGTCATACTTCTTCGTGGTAATACCATCCAAAGGTATATTCACAATTTGGTCGCGGCTATAACCCGGGTCCTGGCTTTGCATATAGCGTAATTGCCTTAGTACAAACACGGTAGCGATCATCAGGAAAATAGCGCTGGCAAACTGTGTAACAACCAATATATTCCTCAGCGATCCTTTGTTTTTACCGACCTGTATCGAACCTTTTAAGACCCTTGAGGCCTGGAATGATGATAAGTAAATGGCAGGGTAAATTCCCGATAGCAGGCCAATGAGTATCGTACCGCCAAATACAGTTATGATTACCGCGACACTGCTGAATATATTAAAGGATATTTCCCGTTCACTCAGGTGGTTGATATACGGTAACGCCAGTTCAACCAATATAACCGCGAAAAGTAACGCTATAAAGGATATCAGCACGGTTTCGCCCAAAAACTGGAACGCCAGTTGAAAACGGTATGCGCCTATCGATTTTCGGATACCCACTTCCTTTGCCCTTTCGGCCGAACGCGCTGTTGAAAGATTTATGAAGTTAACACAGGCTATCACCAGCACGATCAACGCGATAATGGCAAACAGGTTAGTTGACTTTTTATCAAATTTTTTATAATTTATATAGTCGAGACCAATGTCGCCGGAATTGGCATGTACATCCCTTAATGGCAAAACAAAAAGCTTGTAAAATTTCCAGCCATCGCCGGCAAGGTGCTTTTTAAGGTAGGCCGGAAACTTTTTCTCCAATGCCGCGGTATTTGTGCCGGGTTCAAGTTCAAAATAAGTATTCAGCCAGTTACCGCCCCAGTTGCTAAACATCCAGGGCTTGTAAATGCTGCTGAATGAAAACAAGGCATCAAATTGCAACTGTGAGTTTTTAGGCACATTTGCCATTATTCCGGTTACTGTAAAACTGGTTGTGTCATCGCCATAGTGGTTTATAATTTTACCTATCGGGTTGGCGTCGCCAAACAACTTTTTTGCCGTTTCCTCGGTAAGCATGGCCGTGTGGGGTTTTAATAAGCCGGTTGCCCTATCGCCGCGCACCACCTTAAAATCAAACATTTTAAGAAATGTGGAATCCACAAAAAACACCTGCGGCAAAAATATCCTGTTGTTAGCCAGCGTTAGCTGATATTTTTCGCTCCATCTGATCCTGGTAAAGTTCCTTATTTCAGGAAATTCCTGCTTAAGCGTCGCCCCCATCGGGAACATCGACAAGGCAACTTTCTGTGTTGCCCCCTCGGCGCCAATGGTTTGCACCTCGTTTAACCGGTAAATGTTTTTCGTATGAAAGTTGTCAAAGCTCTTTTCGTACGAAACAAATAGCATAATAACGATACATGCCGCCATCCCCACGGATAAACCGATAATATTAACGGCCGAAAAAATCTTGCTTTTCCAGATATTTCGCCAGGCGATCTTTAAATAGTTTTTTATCATCTTATTTGGTCATTAGTCATTTTTTTTTGATCAACCTAATCTCCAATCTCTACTCCGATCTCAAACTTTTCACCGGGTTTGCAATCGCCGCCTTAACCGTTTGAAAGCTCGATGTAAACACCGCGGCCAGCAACATCCCCGCACCGCTTGCCGCAAATATCCACCAGCTAACAGTGGTCCGGTCGGCAAAGCCCTGCATCCACTTGTTCATGGACCACCACGCCACCGGGGTTACAATTACAAAAGCCAGGATAATAAGCAGCACCAATTCAGTTGAAAGCAGTGTCACAATCTGCGATACCGTAGCGCCAAGCACTTTACGCACACCTATTTCTTTGGTGCGCTGGTTAGTGGTATAAATAGCCAATCCCAATAATCCCAGACAGCTTATAAATATGGATAAGCCTGTGGCCCAGGTAAGTAAGGTTGATGTATGCTGTTCCTTTTCATAAAACTTAGCTACGCTTTCATCAACAAAATCATATTGAAAATCATCTCCGGGATAAATCTCTTTCCAGGCCGACTGTACATTGGTTATCGCTCTCGACCATTCATTACCGTTAGCAGTTTGCGGCTTTAATGCGATATGAAATGTGCCGTTGAAATACTTATCGGTACTTGTGAGGATCACTATCGGCATAATAGGCGCATGCAGCGATTCCTGGTGAAAATCAGATACCACGCCTACTATCTGCATTTTACGATCGCCGTTAAAATTGACTATCATTTTGCCAACGGCATCAACGGGGTTCTTAAAACCCAAAACCTTTGTAAGTTTTAAGTTGACCAAAAAAGCTTTGTTGGTATCGGAAACCTGCAGGTTTC
>JAQBOH010000162.1 GCA_028288125.1 Mucilaginibacter sp. | reverse complement strand
CCCAATGCAGGGCATCCGGCGATTCGGCCAGCCACATATAATTCCCGCCAAGGTCGACACTGCTGGGCCGGTGCAGCGCGTAATACTTGCCATTGATCTTTTCCTCAAATATGGCGCAGTCCTTATTATGCGGCGGCAATATCAATCCTTTATGTTCAAACTGCTGCCAGTTTTTCGTGGTTCTTAATCCTACTGCTACCCCGTTGTTGGATACGCCCGTATAGGTCAAATAATACGTATCATCTATTTTTGACACGCGGCAGTCCTCAATGCCAAAACTTTCCAGGTAGCCGCTGCCAAACAGGCCCGGGTAGTCCCCGTTCTCAGTAAAATGAACACCGTCTTCGCTGCTTAATAAACGCAGATGCGATAACGTTGTTAAATAGTCCAGCCCTTTATAATTGATTACCCGCGCATCGGTGGCAATCAGGTCGGGGTCGTTCAGAGGCACTTCAATGATCTCGGTGTTTCCGGTGGCATTCAAAGCGGGGAAAAATATCACGCCTTCCTTTTGAGCAATGCTTTCGGCCACCCTCACCAACATCCACGTTTTGCCCTGGTAGGTAAAAACGCCGGGATTTAATAAACAGATCACCTGGAACCCCTCCCTGCTGGGTGTGATATCTTTTGGTAACAACAAGGGGTTTTCCGGGAAACGTTGGGCGATATCTTTCATGCTCGGTTAACAAATCCCCGCCGGATTAGGTTTTTTGAACCTGCAAAAAAATACTTAACCCATCCGAAAACAAAAAAATGAGGAATATAGTTGTTGCTAAATCGGTGCAAATTCCGTGGATTATTAAAAATTATGAACTCTTAACAAAAACTATGAATGGAATATCGCCCTGGGCAGCTGCGGTTAAAGATATTTTTAACGACCAGGACCTGCCGGTTATTTTTAAAAAGGAATGTGGTGATTATATCGTAAAAGTACACTGTATTTATAATGCTTTATGGATAGCTATTACCTGCCCCAAAGGCAGCCAGGTGGTATTACGGGCGGCGTACTCGCCTAACGACCATATGCAGGTTACCAAAATGGTAACCCGCGGGCGGGAAATTGAAGTTCGGTTAAAAGCAGCCGTCGGCGATTTTAAAGTTACTTTAACCATACCCGAAAACGATAAGCCGCTGTTTCGGTATACCACCGCGCTTACCCCCGTTGAGCCATTGCTGATGCCGTTTTGGCCGCGCGACATGGTGATCGCCGGTCGCGATGGAAAGGCAGGATTTGCCGAAGGCAAAGTTCACTTTAGCCAGGCCGGCACGCGCTCGGGCCTGGTATACCTGGGTATGGATAAACCCAGGTCGGGCACTTTGCTGTACATGCAGAACCTTACTGCGCTGAACGATTATTTCCAGGCCACCGAAACATCTGCCTCGGGAGTTGTTGGCGGTCAATGGCCCGAGCTCGGTTTGGCGCTGCCGCCCGCGAAGGAAAAACCGGTACCTGCCGGAAAAGAAATTATGCTTTCCGATGCTTTTTTAGCCTTTAGTCCCGAAAATCCAAAAGATGAACTGGAATCGGCTAAATTATTTTTGAACCTGCTGGCTGATATATACCTCCGCCTGCCACGGCCGGATACGGAATATCACGACTGGCTTAAAATATTAAACAGCGGCCTGAACGATCTTGAAAACAGCCACGGCTGCTGGTCGCATGCCAGCGGGCACGACTACCTGAACGCCTACGTTTGCGATTATGAAACACCGCCCGAAATAATGGTGCAGTTAGCGGTGCTGTTACCGATGCTTGACTACCAGGATTGGAGCAAGCAGGACATACCTTGCATTGATACCATAAAGTCGGGCATCGGCGCATTTTACGACCCAAAAATTAAAACCGTTGTCAGGTGGCTTCCTTCAAAGGCCGAAGACCTGGATGGTTCGGAAGAGCAATTGAAACCCAATGTGATGGATGCCTGGTACCTGAACCATCCGCTGTTTAACCTGTCGCGTATGGCGCTCCGGGGAAACAAAGAAGCAAAGAAGCTATTTCTTGATTCATTGCCATTTACGATGAAGGTGGCCCGGCATTTCAATTATGAATGGCCGGTGTTTTATAACATGGAAACCCTGGAAGTGATAAAAGCCGAAACGCAGCCGGGTAAGGGCGGGGAAAAAGATGTCGCGGGATTGTACGCGATTGTTATGCTACAGGCCTGGGATCTTACCAAAGAGGAAAAATATCTCGCGGAAGCTAAAAAAGCAGCCAAAACGCTGCACGGCAAAGGTTTTGAATTATTTTACCAGGCTAACAATACGGCATTTTCGGCCAAGGCTATGCTGCGCTTATATAAAGAAACCAAACAGCAGGTTTATTTAGACCTATGCTATCTTTGCCTCGCCAGTATCATGAAGAATTACCATTTATGGGAATGCAATTACGGCTATGCTAAAGATTATGCTACCTTTTTTGGTATATTTCCGTTAAGCGATGCGCCTTATACCGCGGCTTATGAAGAACAGGAAGTATTTGCCTCCGCGCACGAATTTCTGACACTTGCTGAAGGACTGGACATTATGCCTGCCGTTTCGCTGCTGCTTGCTGAGTTTATCCGTTATATCGTTCAGCGCGGGGCCTATTATTACCCCCCGAATTTACCTAAGGAAATGCTGTCGGAGAAAGTGAAGATGGGTGAAGTAGACCCTAACTTATGGATAGCTATTGAGGACATTCACGACGGTTGGGAGAAATCGGGCGAGGTTGGGCAGGAAGTGTATGGCGCCGGGGTGGCCTTCGGCATCGTTCCCCGCCATTATTACCAGGTGCCCGGCGAGCCATTTATGATCTATGTGGATTACCCGTCTGCTAACTTCACTAAAAAAGGAAATAGCATAAGCTTTAACGTTAAAGGCGACGACCGGCTCGCCTGCCGGTTAATGATCATTAACATAGAAAACCAAAAGCTGCCCGAATTCTCAGTGACTGGAATACGGGGCAATAAAAAAGAGGATATAACCGGCAAACCGCGAAAAGACGGGCACCTGGAATTTACCGTTAACGGCGGGCAGGATGTCCGTATTAAATGGTGATCGTCCCGCAGACTTACGAAATTTTTAAAATTTCGTAAGTCTCTTTATCCGTAAATCTACCGCCCCTGCAACGCCGCAAATTTATTTCCATAATCTATTAACTGGGATTTTAACTTATTGCTCAATTCCGTTTGGTTGCTATTCTTCGTCGTATCCGCCATGCCGTTCAATAGCTGTATGCCAAATTGTACCGTGCGGTCGTCGATATTTTCCCTGTTGTTTTGGAGCAGCGTATAGTTATAATCCAACTGGTCGGTAATAAAATCATCTACGCTTTTTACATACTTATTGCCAAGCTTAATATCATCCAGCTTATACGCGGTTTGAGCCAGAAAAAATTTATGGGCGGCGGTATCTATATCCGGGTTAATGTCCGGCATTTGCTCATCAAACTTATGGAGGGCTTTCAGCGCCAGGTCGGGGCGGCCATCTTTGATCAGGCCCTGGGTAAGATCATTAAACGTGAACTCCATATTAAGGTAAAACTGCGTTGATGATACATTATCCAGATATTTAGCATGTTTGTAATTGCCGAATTTAAATTTATTCACCACGTTATTGTACATCACCAGGCTGTTGGTTTTGGCTTCCCTGCCGGCGGCCGTATCCGTTTTAAATGGTACCAGGTGATAAACAAATCCTTCCTTATATAAATATTGCTGCAAGCCGAACATGCCCTCGTTACCCATTGTAACCGTAAAACATATCGGCCTTTTCCAATCGTTGTGTGCCAGGATATCCAGTATAGCCAGGTGATCTTTTGTGATATAGTTTGAAGTGTATTTCCACTCCATCGAGGCCGCGATCTTACTTTTTTGGGCTGCCGCGACTACGCCATTTTTAACCACTTCATCCACATTTACGGTTAACTTAAAATTTTTGGTGGGCAGGTAGTTCGATGTTTCACCATTCTGATACGTCACTTTGGTACGGCTGTCATCGGATGTAATAAAATCAAAAACATCTTTTACTTCAACCGGTCCGGGCAGCTTTGCATCGTTGTAATAGATCACATCGCGCACCCCTTCTTTATATTTATCAAACGGCAGCGTGATCGGTAAAGGCGCCGATTGGTTCATTTTGCCCTGCATCTGGTGGATATACCAGTCGCCGCTGAACAGGCTTAAACAAACGATCCGCACATCGGGGCGTATGCCTTCTACTTCCTGGTCGTACCATAACGAATAGGTGTCATTATCGCCGTTGGTAAACAAAATGGCATTTGGCGGGCAGGATATTAAAAAATTATATGCCATATCATGCGGCGTCAATTTAGTCGACCGGTCGTGGCCCCTCCATTCTTTGACTGCCAGTAATGCCGGAACCGCTACCAGGCAAACCGCTATCGATCCAAATGCTGCTATGCTGGCGGTTAACTTTTTCATGACCAGCTCGGCAAGCGCTATCACCCCCAGCCCTATCCATATCGCAAAAGCATAAAACGAGCCCACGTACGAATAATCCCGCTCGCGGGGCTGCATGGAGTTTTGGTTAACATATAATACGATAGCCACCCCGGTAAAAAAGAACAGCAGGCCAATGATCAAAGCATCACGCTTTTTACGCCTGAAGTGATATATCGCGCCAAGCAAGCCCAGCGCCAGCGGCAGCGCGTATAAAGGGGTGTAAGAGTTTCCGTGTACGACAGATTTGGGCAGATGCTTGCCGCCGTCGAAGATACCGCTGGTCCAGTTGCCGTTAATGCCGGTCATGCTGGTTTGCCCGTCCATATCATTATATCGCCCAACAAAGTTCCATAAAAAGTACCGGGCGTACATCTGGTATATTTGCCAGCTAAACAGCCATTTCAAATTATCAGAAAACGCAGGCGCCTGCCCGTCGGCCAATTGCAGCCATTGTTTATAAAATTGCAGGTTTTGGGCGTAGTAAGGGTCCGATTCGGTGCTCCACATGCGTGGGAGGAATGTGGTGTGGTCATAAACATAATCAAGCTTTTGGCCGGCTTTTTCATATCGCGTTTTACCCTTTCGGTAGATAATACCGCCTTCCTTTTCGTCCACGATCTTCGCGTCAAAATAAGGCCCCGAAAGCAGCGGTGTTTCGCCGTACTGTATGCGGTTCAGGTAGCCATATAAAGTAAAAGCATTATCGGGATGCCCGTTATTGAGGTTTGTGCCGGCCGAGGCGCGTACAGGGATATAAACGAACGAGCTGTAACCAAAATAAATAAAGGCCAGGCATACGAGGGCCAGGTTAAGCATTGGTTTTTTATGCCGGATGCTGTACCATATCGCTCCGGTTAGCAGGCCCGACAAAATAAGGAAAAACACAACCGCGCCGCTTCCAAAACCCAGTCCCAATGTGTTGACAAAGAAAAAATCAAACCACGCGGCAAAATAAACGGTATATCCCCTTATACCAAACTGCACCAGCGCGAGTATCAGTATGCTGATCAAAAATGCCGCGATGCCGCTTTTTACCGTAATCTTTTTATACCGCCTGAAATAATAAACCATGGCGATGGCAGGGATAGTGAGCAAATTGAGCAGGTGTATCCCTATTGAAAGACCGATGATATAAGCGATCAGCACGATCCATTTATCAGCCCCAGCCTCGTCCGCGTGGGCATCCCATTTTAATATGGCCCAAAAAAAAATGGCCGTACAAAGTGATGACAGCGCGAACACGATCGTTTCAACAGCCGAGAACCAAAATGTATCGGTAAAGGTAAATGCCAGCGCACCAACCAAACCGGCGCCCATAATTAAAATAAATTGCGTCTGCGTAATCGTTTCAGTTGCTTTAACAAGCAGTTTCCTCGCCAGCATCGTAATGGTCCAGAACAGGAACATAATAGTAGCCGCGCTGGCCAGCGCCGACATCATATTGGTAAAATAGGGCACTTTGGTATTATCGCCAAATGAAAGCAGCGAAAATGCCTTTCCCAGCATCGCGAATAACGGGTACCCGGGCTGGTGCGAAACCTGCAGACGGTATGCGCACGAAATAAATTCACCGCAATCCCAAAAGCTTACCGACGGTTCTAAAGTTAAAATGTAGGTAACGGCGGCAATAGCGAAACAAAGCCAGCCTAACAGGTTATTGGTTTTTTTATAATCCATGGAGTGATTGGTAAAAAGTTTTCTATAAGATTTAGTTTAACTTCCAACAAGTTCCATGTAATTTTTCAGATCACACCGGCATTTAACACCTCTTAACAAATTTTAACTAAAAAAACGCGCGATTTAACATTTGCCAGGTGTGGGTAGGGCAATTTTTATAGACAAGTCCGGGGTAGAGACGCAATGTTTTGCGTCTCTATAACTATATAAAATCATTTTTTAGACGGCTTCTTAGGACGAAATATGCCTAAGCAGCAAGTGAGCCGTCTGCCTGGTTGTTCTGCGAAGGGGTATTGCCGGCAGCGATAGTTGCCTCTTTATTTTTAAATTCTTCTATTTTATTGTCAATGAGCTTTATCGACCGTTCAAGTATATGAATATGAGACTTTAGCGATTCATCATCCGCCACATTATCCATCAGTAAATTGTGAAACTCTAAAATCATATCCCTTGACCTTTGGATTTTATTTAAATCAGCCATGTTTATAATGATATAGGTCGTTGTACGGGATAATGCACGCATAGTTCCATATTATTTTAAACAAGTTACGTTTTATTAACATTTGATAGGCTATCACCAGGGTTTCTGCCTATTCCCTGAACTAACTTTTAGTCGTTCTCAATAGCCGAAAACACTTCAAGTAAAATATTCCATTTATGGCTGGCATCTATCTCCCAAATACGCACATAATTGTAGTTGCTCACAATCTCGCCTTTTTTGATACGCGCTTTTCCATAAGTATACGCCAGGTCATTACTGGTTGAGCGGCCGGCGTTGGTCGTTTGCGCGGTGATGGTGATACCCTCGTTATCAATAAATTTCATCACCCTGTCCTGCCCCGTCATAGGCTCAAACCCCGGGAAATAAAACCGGCCTTCGGGACTTAAAAACTCCTTATAGCTTGCCAGGGTTGACAGCGATAATGAATGATTAAATAAATTATCGGTCGCCATGATGATCCTCTTTCCGCTAAAGGGGTCCTTGCTGGGGGCCACTCTTTTGGCAGAATCCGGGTTTTTAAAGTCGGTTAACGATTCCTGCTCAGCTTCGGGGTGCTGTATACCCAGGTTCATCAACAATTTAAACTTGTTGTCGTCATCGGCGTGCCATATCGAAACATAATCGCCAAACACCTTATCTGTGTCGTTATTCCCGTTTTGGTATACGTACGAACCTGCGGTAAAAGCCAGGTCGCCGTTCACCGCTATGCGGGCAAAATTGGGGCGCATATTTAAAGTTCCGGGCTGCCCGTCAATATTGGTATAAAAATCTGTTATTTTTACCGGCTCGGGTTTAAAAACCATTCCTTCCGGAGCTGCGGCGGCTAAAAACCCGCCCTTTATACCTTTTCGTTCAATCAGCTTATTAAAACCTTTATCAGCATCTATTACCCTGTTTACATCGGCAGGGACAGATTGGGCTATTACCATTTTGATTGAGCTGATGATGATGATCGCGGCAAGAATTAGTCTTTTCATTACTTTATGTGAGATATTGGTCAAATTAACAATAATTTTAAGTGGAAACATGAAACAAAAGCCAGGAATCAAGGAAAGGCCGGAAAAAACATGGCAGCATAAAATATTCTTATTCTTATACCGGCTCTTGGTTCTTGCATCCTGGTTCTAAATAAAAAAAGGTTGTGACTTTACCGTAACGTTATTTAAGCAATTAAATTTTACTCCAGTTGGTGCCTTCTTTACTGTCATTTAACTGGAAGCCTATTTTTTGCAGCCCGTTTCTTATTTTATCCGAGGTGGCATAGTCGTGATTTGCTTTAGCTTCGTTTCTTAACGTAACGATCAGGTTTAATATTTTAGGCAGGTCGTCATTGGCCGCTTGTTCATTTTTCAAACCCAGCACATCTAAAATAAAGGTATTCATCAGTTCCTTTAAAAGCTGCAGGTTCGCTTCATCTATTTTTAGTTTACCGTCGTGAACTGAATTGATAATACGCGATGCTTCAAAAAGTTCGGCGATTAACACCGGGCTGTTGAATTCGTCATTCATCGCCTCATATCATTTATCAAACAAGGGCTGTATCTCTATTTCCGTCGCGGCCGACGATTTCAACCCGTCAACCAAACTAAAGGCGTTCATTAACCGCTTAAAACCTTTTTCGGACGCTTCCATTGCCTCGTTACTAAAATCGAGCGTGCTGCGGTAATGGGCCTGCAGCATAAAAAAGCGTGCCGTCATCGGGCTGTAGCCCTTGCTTAAAATGGAATGTTCGCCGGTAAAAAGCTCATGCGGTAAAAAACTGTTGCCTAACGATTTCGACATTTTTTGCCCGTTAACGGTAAGCATATTGGTATGTATCCAGTAGGTTGCGGGGTTTTTACCGCAGGCAGCCACATTTTGGGCTATCTCGTTGGTATGATGTGTCGGCATCAGGTCGATCCCGCCGCCATGAATATCAAATTGGCTGCCCAGGTATTTGTTGCTCATGGCCGAGCACTCCAGGTGCCATCCCGGAAAACCGATGCTCCAGGGCGAAGGCCATTTCATCAAATGCTCCGGTTTGGCTTTTATCCATAAGGCAAAATCCAGCTTTCCGCGCTTTTCATGTTGTCCGCCCAGTGCGCGGGTATTGTTTAGCATATCTTCAAGATTGCGGCCATTTAAGATGCCGTAATCCTGCGTTTGATTGTATTTTTCAACATCAAAATATACCGAACCGTTTACCACGTAGGCGTAACCCTTATCCAATATATCCTGCACGAGTTCAATTTGCTCGATGATATGCCCGGTAGCCGCGGGTTCAATGCTTGGCGGCAGCAGGTTAAATATCTGCATCACATCGTGAAACCCAACCGTATATTTTTGAACAATTTCCATAGGCTCGAGCCGGGAAATTTTAGCTTTTTTTGAAATCTTGTCCTCTCCTTCGTCGCCCCCGTCACCTTCCAGGTGCCCCGCATCGGTAACGTTGCGAACGTACCGCACCTGGTAGCCCAGTTTAAGCAGGTACCTGAAAATCAGGTCGAAAGATATATAGGTACGGCAGTTTCCCATGTGCACATCGCTGTACACCGTAGGCCCGCACACGTACATGCCCGCGAACGGCGGGTTAAGCGGCTCAAATTTTTCCTTTTTGCGTGTTAAAGTATTATAAACAAACAAATTTTGTTTCATGGGCGCAAACTTACATTTTAAAGGTTAAAGGCGAAAGGTTAAAGGTGAAAGGTAAAATTTAGTCAAAGTCATCTTTTTAGCCACAAAAACCTTTTGCCTTTCACCTTTCGCCCTTAACCTCACTTCTTCAATCCAATTTCCCTCAGGCGTTCGTCAAGGTATTCACCTGCTGTAATATCGTCGTATTGTTTGGGGTGGGCTCCGTCAATGCATTCGGGTAAGCAGGTAAGATCCATGTCCGATTTCGGGTGCAGAAAAAATGGAACCGAATAGCGCGAATTTTTCATTTGTTCGCGCGGCGGGTTCACAACGCGGTGTGTTGTCGACTTCAGCTTATTGTTGGTCAGGCGCTGCAGCATATCGCCAACATTTACTACCAGATCCTCGCCATGCGCCTTAACCGGCAGCCATTCGTTTTCGCGGGTAAGCAGCTCAAGCCCGTCGGCGCTTGCCCCTATCAATAGCGTGATCAGGTTAATATCCTCGTGCGCGCCTGCACGAACGGCATCATCCGGCAGCGAATCCGGATCTGTAATAGGGAAATAATGCAAGGCGCGGAGAATAGAATTTCCGTTATGCACTTTATCATCAAAATAGTTTTCCGGCAACCCGAGATAAATCGCTATAGCCTCCAGTAAATAAGTACCGGCCAATTCCAGCTTCTTATAAACCTCAAGGGTCGTGGCATTAAACGAAGGTACTTCCTCCACAACTAAATTGGCTGGATATTCTTTTTTGAGGGTATCGTCATCTGTAACTGTTTGCCCTATCTGCCAAAATTCCTTCAGGTCAGGAACTTTAAACCCCTTGGCGGTTTCTTTTCCTTTACCGGTATAACCGCGCTGCCCCGCAAGTTCAGGGATTTCATATTTCGATTTAACGGCATCCGGCAAAGCAAACAAGGCTTTAATATCGGCATAAAGCTTATCGATCAGCTGTTTATTTAAGCCATGGTTAGTTATGGTAACGAAACCGGTTTCGTTAAAAGCTTTGCCAATATCATCCGAAAATTTTTTGCGACTGGCAGTATCGCCATTAATATAAAAATCAAGATCAAGCCGCGGGATATTTACCATACTCATACAATATATCTAAATAGGCTGTAAAACTATTTAATTTAAAAACAGTTGTATAATAATCGTGCAAAAATATTACACGATTATAAACCAATGAATCATTTTAATAACGACTGACGTTTAATATATTAAATACTAAACTATTAACGATTTAATATGTCGAACTATTTATTACGATACTTAGACGCCAATTATGAGAATTTTAAAAAAAATATTGGGGATCGGCCTGTTAACGGCTTTGATCCTGGCCGCCATTCCGGGCAAAAGTGAAGCCCAGCAAGGCCGGTATATATCTAACCAGGAATTTTACGATTACCTGCAGCCCTATGGCACCTGGGTTGAGGACCCGGAATACGGGGATGTTTGGGTACCCGATGCAGATGAAAGCTTCAGGCCCTACGCTTCCCGCGGGCATTGGGTTTTAACAGATTACGGAAACGTTTGGGTATCAGGTTATCCATGGGGATGGGCAACCTTCCATTATGGCCGCTGGAGATATGATGATTATTATGGATGGGAATGGATACCCGGTAATGAGTGGGCTCCTGCCTGGGTGAGGTGGCGTCATGGCGGCGGATATTACGGCTGGGCGCCGTTAATGCCGGGAATAAGCATCAGCCTTTCGTTTGGCCGCGGCTACCGCGAGCCTGATAATTATTGGGTATGCGCGCCTCAGAATTATATAAACAGTCCAAACATTGATAATTACTATCTGCCGCCTTCAAGGTCAGTTACCATTATTCGCAATACGACTATTATTAATAATACGTATGTTAATAATAATCAAACATATATAGCCGGCCCCCGCGCGCAGGACATCAGGCAGGCAACGCATCAAAATGTGAGGATATATAGCGTTAATAACGTTAGCAGGCCCGGTAATCCAACAATCAATAACAATACTTTAAACATTTACCGTCCCGCGGTTCAGAAACAGCCCGACGCCCGTCCCGAACGCGTAGTTAATGCGGTAGCATATAAACAACAAAATCCGCAGCAGGCAATTGCCAACCGCGGATACGGAGGCGCCCCGGCAATGAACCATAATAACGCTGCCAGGTTGGCAATGACCGCAAAAAACCCAACTCCCGATAACCATGTTGTGCGTGTTAATGCTGTAAACAGGCAGGGAAATCAGCAAGTTAACGGCCGCCAGGCTCAGCAACAGCCCGGTAACGATCCAAGAATGCAACAGCAGATAAAAGATCAGCAGCAGCGCCAGCAACAAGCTCTACAACAGCAGCAGCGCCAGCAACCGGGTGTACAGCCTGCCCAGCAGGGCGGACAGCAGGCGCAAAGACAACAGCGGATTGACCAACAGCAGCGCCAGCAACCGGGTGTACAGCCTGCCCAGCAACAGGGCGGACAGCAGGCGCAAAGACAACAGCGTCAGCAGCAAACAAACCAGCAATCTCAGCAGCAGGCAATTCAGCAAGGGCAACAACAACGCGTTGACCAGCAGCAAGCCGCTAAGCAGCAACAAGGTGCTATACAGCAACAGGCTGCACAGCAACAACGTCAGCAGCAAGCCGCTCAGCAGGGCCAGCAACGTCAGCAACAGCAGGCGGCACAACAACAACGCCAGCAGCAGGCCGCTCAGCAGGATCAGCAACGTCAGCAACAGCAGGCGGCACAACAACAGCGCCAGCAGCAGGCTGCTCAGCAGGACCAACAACGTCAGCAACAGCAGGCGGCACAGCAACAACGCCAGCAACAGGCCGCTCAGCAACAGCAACAGGCTCAGCAACGAGCAGCGCAGCAACAGCAGCAACAACAAGCTCAACAGCAGCAAGCTCAGCAAAGAGCGGCACAACAGCAGCAGGCCCAGCAACAGCAGGCTCAGCAACGAGCAGCACAGCAACAGCAGCAGGCGCAGCAACGGGCTGCCCAACAACAAGCTCAGCAGCAACAGCAAGCGCAGCAACGGGCTGCTCAACAAGCAGCACAGCAGGAGGCTCAGCGCCAGCAACAGGAGCAACAAAAAAAGCAAGCTCCGCCGCCGAACCAACGTTAATGATAGTATTTATGAGCAATTAAAAAAAGCCGCGGCATTATATAAAGGCCGCGGCTTTTTTTATCAATCATTAACTATTTCCCTGTTACACAAAGAATGGCCCTACCAGGTTTAATACTGTGGCCATATCCAGCGGTTCGTCAAATGCTTCAACTGCTATATTGTACGCAGTGGTTGTACCTGAAACCGAAGGCAGGGAGGTAACATTTACACCGCCTTGTGTCACATTATTTTCGCCGGCATAGTTACCATCGACAGCGGCACCGATACCCGTGTCGTTTGAAACGCTCGCGCTGCCGGTTATCCAGGGATTAATATTAACACCCCTCGATTTCCGGATCGCACGTATTGCGGAAGCGTGGCGCGCCTCAACCGCATGTATGGATAAAGCAGCGGTTAATACTACTTTGTTGCCCAGTAAATTAGGCGCCTGGCCTTTATATGCACGCACACCCGTATCTTCAAAGGTATTGGCGACTGCCAGAAATGTGTCGTAATTGGTTAACACCATTGGGAAGGCCCCCTTTGCCGTCAGGTCAAAATTTGGTTGTGCAACTGCCGCCGTACCCAGCACCGATTTTAAAAAGGCAACATGTTCGTTTTCATCATCTCTTATAGTGGTGATGTATCCCATATCGCCGGCGGGAATCAGGCCTGAAGCGGCCATTCCCTGGTTATAAAAATACGATTCCAGGTATTCTAATTTTAATGCAAAGTTTAGCACATCGTTTACCGCTACCGTGGCAGTGGCCCCGTATGCCTTTTTAAACATGGTTGCAAATGCAAATGGCAATGCTGCCACGGCCACTTTTGACCCAAAGCTGGTAATATTTTTTATTGCGTCGCGACGAGGGTTCATCCGATCTTGCAATTCCGGGTCAACTTTTTCTATTTCTTCTATTATATTAAATAAATTCATGGCATTTGTGGTTAAGCTGTATAATTAAAATGAGATGCGCTAACCTTAGTGGTTAGATATTTGTTGGCTATCGTCAGCGTTTGCGCGATAGTAAGCGTGGCATTTAATCCGTTTGAATCCACTACATCGCTGCCGGCGAAGCTGCCCGGGGCGATTAAATCGCGGATCAGCGCCGCGTGCCTTGCCTCTACCGATACGATCTTTCCCGCAAGGGTTAAATAATCGGTGCTTTGAAACAGGTAACCCGCCCCATCATAAGCTGCTACCCCAGTGTCTTCAAATGCCTTAGCCTGGGCAAGCACACTGGCCCGGTCGCTAAAGTTTATCGAACTAAAATCAGGCGTTAAACCCTTTATGGCACTGGCACCTAATGCTGCTTTAAAAAATTCACGATGAAGCACTTCATGATCCCTGATGGATGTCACGTACGACAATTCCAGGCTGCTCATCCCGCTGTAAGGGGTTTTAACAACCTGTATATAAAAGGCTGCTTCCAGTTGCTCAAGGACATAGGCAAAATTTAGTATACCTATATCGCCCGAACCGATATCTACCCCACCGTTTAAAGTGATCCGGTGATCCTTGTGACACCCGGCAGCCAGGAGTCCCGCCGAAGCAACC
>JAQBOH010000146.1 GCA_028288125.1 Mucilaginibacter sp. | reverse complement strand
CCGAAATTGAAAAACAAAGTCCCTATGGAACAGGATCTGATTGATATCCCATTGAAAAACGCGCCCCATCTGAATGGCGCAGACGAACATCCGCTCGACCAGCAAGAACTTTTAAGGGTTCTCTCATTGGTTAAAAATGGCAAACTTGATACCCGCATGCCGGTAACACAGGCCGGAATCAGCGGCCGGATTTGCGAGGTCCTGAACGACATTATTGATATGAATGAGCGTTTGGTGGCCGAGATTTCTACTGCCGAGGTAACGATCGGTAAAAAAGGTAATTTGTCGAAGCGTATCGAGCTGCCCGATGCAAAAGGTGAGTGGGCGCTCGGTGTTGCCTCGCTGAACAGCCTTATATCCGACCTTACTTCTCCGACGCTGGAGATCGCAGGTATGATCAACTCGGTTGCCAACGGCGACCTTTCAAAACATATACCTTTAGAGATAAGCGGGCACCCCTTAAAAGGTGAGTTCCTGCGAATCGCGAAGGAATCAAACCAAATGCTTTCAAAACTGAGGCTATTCTCGATGGAGGTAACACGTGTTGCCCGCCAGGTAGGTTCGGAAGGTAAGCTGGGTGAGCAGGCCAAAATTAAGGGTGTTGCCGGTGTATGGGCCGAGTTGACCGACTCGGTGAACCAGATGGCAGGTAACCTTACCGCCCAGGTGCGTAACGTTGCGGCCGTAACAACAGCGGTGGCGAAAGGTGACCTTTCACGTAAAATTACGGTTGAAGCCAAGGGAGAGATCCTGGAGTTGAAGAACACGATCAATACGATGGTGGATCAGCTCAACTCGTTCTCGTCCGAGGTAACACGTGTGGCGCTTGAGGTAGGTACCGAAGGTAAACTGGGCGGCCAGGCGAAAGTGCCGGGCGTTGCGGGTACCTGGAAAGACTTAACAGACTCGGTAAACCGGATGGCCGGTAACTTAACATCACAGGTGCGTAATATTGCGGGTGTAACAACGGCGGTAGCAAACGGTGACCTTTCCAAGAAGATCACGGTGGACGTAAAGGGTGAGATGCTCGAGCTGAAAAAGACCATCAATACGATGGTGGATCAGCTCAATTCGTTTGCATCCGAGGTAACGCGTGTGGCGCTTGAGGTAGGTACCGAAGGTAAGCTGGGAGGCCAGGCGCGTGTGAAGGGTGTCGGCGGGGTTTGGAAGGATCTGACCGACTCCGTGAACCAGATGGGTAGTAATCTTACCGACCAGGTGCGTAATATCGCGGATGTAACAACCGCGGTTGCGAAGGGTGACTTATCCCGGAAGATCACGGTGGATGCGAAAGGCGAACTGTTGGAGTTAAAGAACACGATCAATACGATGGTGGATCAGCTCAACTCCTTCTCATCCGAGGTAACGCGTGTGGCACGTGAGGTAGGTTCGGAAGGCCAATTAGGCGGTCAGGCGAATGTACCAGGCGTAGGCGGTACCTGGAAGGATTTAACAGACTCAGTAAACCAGATGGCCGGTAATTTAACAGGCCAGGTACGAAATATAGCCGAGGTAACCACAGCGGTGGCGAAAGGCGACTTATCAAAGAAAATTACGGTTGACGTACTGGGCGAAATGCTTGAGCTGAAGATCACGATCAATACAATGGTGGATCAGCTTAACTCGTTCGGTTCGGAGGTAACGCGTGTGGCGCGTGAGGTAGGTTCGGAAGGGCAGCTGGGAGGCCAGGCAAATGTGCCGGGCGTAGGCGGTACCTGGAAAGACTTAACAGATTCGGTAAATAAAATGGCCGATAACTTAACATCGCAGGTGCGTAACATTGCCGAGGTAACTACGGCGGTGGCGAAAGGTGACTTATCCCGGAAGATCACAGTAAACGCCAAAGGCGAGTTATTGGAATTAAAGGATACCATCAATACAATGGTTGACCAGCTGCGTGGTTTCGCATCCGAAGTGACGCGTGTGGCGCGTGAGGTAGGTTCGGAAGGGCAGCTTGGAGGCCAGGCGAATGTGCCGGGCGTGGATGGTACCTGGAAGGACTTAACCGACTCGGTAAATAAAATGGCCGGTAACCTTACAGCCCAGCTGCGTAACATCGCCGATGTATCTATCGCGATAGCGAATGGTGACTTATCTAAAAAAATTACGGTTGACGTACGGGGCGAGATCCTCCAGCTGAAAGAAACCATTAATACGATGGTGGATCAGCTGCGGGGCTTTGCATCCGAGGTAACGCGTGTGGCACGGGAGGTAGGTACCGACGGTAACCTGGGGGGCCAGGCGTTTGTGCCGGGTGTTGCGGGAACCTGGAAGGACTTAACCGACTCTGTAAACCAGATGTCGAGTAACTTAACATCGCAGGTGCGTAACATTGCCGAGGTAACCAAAGCGGTAGCCAGCGGTGACTTGTCAAAAACGGTAATCATCGACGTAAAAGGCGAGATCATGGACCTGAAGAACACCATCAATACGATGGTGGATCAGCTCAACTCATTCGCGTCCGAGGTAACGCGTGTGGCACGTGAGGTGGGTACAGAAGGAAAGTTGGGCGGTCAGGCACACGTAAAAGGTGTGGGTGGTACCTGGAAGGACTTAACGGACTCGGTAAACCAGATGGCGTCAAACTTAACCGGTCAGATCCGGGGTATCGCGAAAGTGGCGACAGGTATCGCGAAAGGGAACCTGAAACAGCGCCTGTCCATTAATGCGTTAGGCGAGGTGGCCCAGCTTACCGATACCATTAACGAGATGATCGACACGCTGGCGGTGTTTGCCGATGAGGTAACCACGGTGGCACGCGAGGTGGGTGTGCAGGGCCGTTTAGGTGGCCAGGCCAGTGTACCAGGCGCGTCGGGAACGTGGAAAGACTTAACAGAAAACGTAAACCAGCTGGCACAGAACCTTACCGTACAGGTGCGTTCAATCTCCGAGGTAGCGTCGGCGGTAACAAAGGGTGACCTTACCCGGACCATCCGTGTTGATGCAAAAGGTGAGCTGGAAGCGTTAAAGGATACAATTAACCAGATGATCGCCAACCTGAAAGGTACAACCTTAAGGAACCACGAGCAAGACTGGCTGAAATCGAATCTTGCCAAATTCGCACAGATGCTGCAGGGCCAGCGTGACCGCAACGCGGTGGCGAACAAAGTACTTTCGGAACTGGCCGAGCTGGTAAATGCCCGTTACGGCGCATTCTATATATTAGAGCAGCCCGAAGGTGCCGATGAGGTGAAACTGAAACTATTTGCCGGTTACGCGCAAAAGAGCCGCAAGCTCATCAACCAGGAATTCTCGCTTAGTGAAGGTCTGGTTGGACAGTGCGCCATGGATAAAGAGCAGATCAGACTGTCGAACGTGCCAAGCGAATACCTGCAGATCAGTTCGGGTATCGGCAGCGCGGCGCCTATTGACCTGGTAATATTACCGGTGCTGTTTGAAAATAACGTAAAAGCGGTGATCGAACTGGCTTCTTTTGAAAACTTCAGCGATACACACATCGACTTTTTGGATCAGCTGACTGAAAGTATCGGTATCGTGTTAAATAACATTGAAACCAATACCCGTACAGAAGAGTTGTTATCGCAATCACAGTCACTGGCAAGCGAGCTTTCTGCACAGCAGGAAGAGTTAAGACGCGCCAACGACGAATTGCATGACAAGGGCCGTTCGTTGGAAGAAAAAGCAGAGCAGCTTACGCTGACCTCTAAATACAAATCCGAGTTCCTTGCGAATATGTCGCACGAATTAAGGACCCCATTAAATAGCTTGCTGATATTAGCGCAGCAGCTGTTTGAAAACCCTGAGGGCAACCTGACCGAAAAGCAACGGATGTTTGCAAAAACCATTCACTCGTGCGGTGATGACCTGATTCAGCTGATCAACGATATCCTGGATCTTTCCAAGATCGAATCAGGCGTTATTGCTGCCGATGTTATGCCGGTTAGCTTTAAGGAGATCACTTCATTTGCTGAATCGACCTTCAAACCGATCTCGGAGGCTAAAAACCTCAGGTTCGAAATTGATGTGGAAGAGGGGCTGCCGGAGGTTATGGAAACGGATATGCAGCGTTTGAACCAGATATTAAAGAACCTGCTTTCAAATGCCTTCAAATTCACTGAAAAAGGAAAAGTAAGACTGCATATTTACAGGCCGGCAGCCGAACACGAAAATCCGCTAAGCAATGCTGAATCTGTTATAGCGTTTGCTATCGAAGATTCGGGTATAGGTATATCAAAAAGTACCCAGGGAATTATCTTTGAAGCGTTCCAGCAGGCCGAGGGCTCTACCAGTCGTAAATACGGCGGCACAGGTTTAGGCCTGTCAATCAGTAAAGGTTTCGCCGAGTTATTAGGCGGTACCATAGTTGTTGGCAGCGAGCTGGGTAAAGGAAGTACGTTTACCCTTTACCTGCCATTAAAATACCAGGAAGATAAATCGGTGATATTAACACCTGCAAAAGAGCCCCGCCAGATCCAGCATGCAAAAACCGCCCAGATTGAAACAGCCGAAGTGGTTATTGACGACGACAGGCATGCCATTTCATCGGAAGACAAGGTTTTACTGGTCATTGAAGATGATGCGCGTTTTACGAAGATAGTGATTGACAAGGCGCACGATCACGGGCTCAAAGTGATCGTGGCTATGAATTACCTCGAGATTTTCGATACCATTCTGAAATATAATCCTATCGCGATAACGCTGGATGTCAATATGCCGGAGTCTAATGGCTGGAAGGTGCTGAAAATGCTGAAGAGCGATATCAACTATCGTCATATTCCTGTTCATATTATCTCTGGTGAAGACAATAAGGTAATGGCGCTCAAATTCGGGGCTAAGAGTTTCAGCTTAAAGCCATTGTCAAATAATTTACTTGATGAACTGATTATCGGCATCGTAAGCTTTAACGAGCGCGTTAAGAAAAGCGTACTGATCATTGAAGATGATGAAATCGAATTACAAAGGATATCCGAGCTCTTGTCAAATGACGGTATAGAAGTGGTAACGGCCGCTACAGCCAAAAAGGGCCTTGCCATGTTGAAGAAGGGGTTATTTGATTGTATCGTTTTAGATTATACGCTGCCCGACGCTAACGGTATGGATCTGCTGAATAAAATCAATCTGGTGAAACAGCCGCAAACGACGATCATTCTGCATTCGGCGAGAGATTTCGCCCAGGATGAGCTTGTACAGTTAAAACGGCTTAACCACCGCATCATCACCAAAACGTCTTCGTCGCATGTTCAGTTGTTCGAGGATATATTGGTATTGCTGCATGTAAATAAAAAGCTGGTTAGCGATAGTAAACTAAAACTGATTGACGGTATCCGTGTTAACAATGATGTACTGGAGTCAAAACGTGTACTTGTGGTGGACGATGATGTTCGGAACCTGTTTGCCCTGACTGCTGTTTTTGAAAGGTCAAATATAGAAGCGATCACTGCCGAAAGCGGTAGGGAGGCGCTTGAGATATTGAACAACGACAAAAAGATCGATATGGTGCTGATGGATATCATGATGCCCGAAATGGACGGATATGAAACCATACAGATGATTCGCAAGGATCCGAAAAATAAAACGTTGCCTATCATCGCGGTTACTGCCAAAGCTATGATCGGAGACAGGCAAAAATGTATTACAGCGGGAGCATCCGATTATATCACCAAGCCGGTTAAAACCGACCAGTTGCTGGCATTAATGAAGGTTTGGCTTATAAAATAATGGCCTGAAACGTGTCGCATAGTAAATAATGCGAATTAAGAATCAGGATATTAGAATCAAGAGTCAAGATGTTAGAATCAAGATAAAAAAAATCATTTTACAGCATTGAGCTGAAATGTTCTCTTTTTCCCTCTTGAGGCCATTTTTCTTGGTTCTTGACTCTTGGTTCTTGATTCGCATAAATAATTGAATACATAACAATTTTAGCCGGAACCGCGCAGCGCGCTTTGTTTAAACAGGATGAGAAAAGCAACGAAAAAAGCGCCCGACAGGGCCATTAAGATCCTGTTAGTGGATGATAATTCTAATAATCTGATGTCGATGGAGGTGGCCTTGGAGCGTGACGATTATAGTTTCACCAAAGCCACCTCCGGCAGGGAAGCGCTGAGAATACTTTTAAAGGAAGAGGATTTTTCACTCATCCTGCTTGACGTTAAAATGCCTACGATGGATGGGTACGACACCGCGGAGCTAATTTATCAGCGGGATAAACTAAAGCATATTCCCATCATTTTTATCACCGCGCACGATTATGAAGAAGCCGCCATGTTTAAGGGGTACCAGGCAGGCGCTGTTGACTTTATACGCAAGCCGTTTAACCCCGAGATATTAAGATCAAAGGTTGCGGTATTTGCCGAACTGCACAGGAAAAACCAGCTTTTACGGGAGCAGGAAGAACATGTAAAAGCTATTAATAATGATTTAACGCTACTGAACCAGGACCTGGAAAAACGCGTGTCTGATCGGACGGCCGAGCTGGAAAGGCTAAACGAAGAACTAAAAGCGCTAAATTTATCGAAGGATAAGTTTCTTTCTGTTATTTCGCACGACCTACGCAACCCGCTTACGGCCCTGCTGGCATCATCAGCTAAGTTGAATGACGACCCTGAAAAACTAGGCTCTGACAAGATCAAACAATTGTCGCAGATCATTCACCGTACATCCAATAAACTGCTCGACCAACTTAATGAGGTAATTGACTGGGCTAAAAAACAAAGCGAAAAAACGAAATTCAATCCCGAAAAGTTACGGCTGGCCGAAGGCATCGATGAATCGCTTGACCTGTTAAAGCCTAACGCCGCGCAAAAGAAGATCAAGCTGGAAAACAAAACCCCAAAAGGCATTTTTGTAAAAGCCGACCCCTTAATGCTGCGTTCAATTGTACAAAATTTGGTTACCAATGCTATTAAATATACACCGCAGGGCGGGTCTGTTATCATCAACGCCAAAACGGAAGGCCACATGGTGCGTATATTTGTTGAAGATTCAGGCGTGGGCATGAGTGAGGAGGTTCAGAAAAAATTATTCAACAAGGACAGCAATATCTCCATATCCGGCACAAATAACGAAATAGGCAGCGGCCTGGGTCTTATGCTGGTAAATGATTTTGTTGCCCAGCACGGCGGCACTATCGATGTCGAAAGCGCTATCGGTGTCGGAACTACCTTTAAGTTTACCATTCCGGCAACGAGTACGGCGTAAGCTTTTTCCGAATATATTAACAATATGTCATTGCTATCCAAGCGTGGCAATCTCATCGCGCGTTTACACTTTGCTTCGACGAGATTGCTTCGTTCCCGAAATAAATTCGAGGCAGGCTGCTCCCCCCGCAATGACCGGTTTTTTTATACGGCTGGATATCCGCTATCCCCCTGCGGAGCGCCTGAGACATGGTATAGCCGCTGTATTAAACAAGCATAAAAATTACATCGCGATTTGAAAACCTTATAAAGGCTCCGTTTTCCTCGCTCAATAATAAAGTATAAGTAACGATTTATTATTAATAACTTTGATCAACAGGCTATTCATTTCCTATCTAATGCCTGGCTAAATCAAATCACAATAGTCCACAAGCCTAAGGTGTGGTTCATTAATTACGAAGATATCCCAGCGAATTACTCGAATGAAAAACGATGACCTGTTATTAGCCCCCGCCCGATTAAAATTAAAATATTTAAAAACGTTTGCCCGCCGGGTTTCGGCAAAGACCGGCCATCTTGAAAAAGCCGGTAAGGATAAAAAACTAATTGCGCGGCTGAAGGCCGAACTCGCATACATTTCTTTTAAATTCCGTGCGGTATTTGATAACACTCATAGCTATTATATCATTTTAGACCGGGATATGAACATACTTGACTTTAACAGAGCCTCATTGCGGTTTGTTAGAAGGCTTTTTGGCAAAAAGATGACCACCGGAAGTAGCATTCTCGATTTCATACATCCGTCATCGGCAAAAATGGTCACCGAAAATTGCGACAGGGCATTCGCTGGGGAAAAATTCACTATTGAACGAAAGGTTGCTTACCAGGGCAGTGAGTTCACGTGGTGGTCATATGAATTTTCGCCGGCCCGTAATTTAAAGGGCAATATAACCGGCCTTGTTTTTAACGCGAACGATATAACCAAAAGAAAGGCTTACGAAGAAAAGATCAGGTTTCAGCAAAACAAGCTGGCAGAAATAGCCACCATTCAGTCACACGAGGTGCGGGGCCCGGTATGTACGATTATGGGGCTGATGAGTTTAATAAAGGGTGAAAACTACGCAGATGAAAAGGAATACTTAATGCTATTGGAAATCACCACAAACCTGCTTGACAAAAACATCCATGATATTGTAGCCCTTGCCAATGATGATTAAATACGCGTTGACCTAGCTTGCAATATTTTTAATTAATATAACAATTTATAATTTATAAATAAATTTTACGTTTTTGTATCTAACTAACAGAGTAACAACTGTCAGTTAATAGTTAATTGAAAGCAGGTATAGCGCAAGGCCGAACCTGCTTTTGCTTTTTAAAGGTATTGATCCGGCAATAAATTCGAAATGAATCCGGCGATTCACCGATAGTCAAAACGTTGCTGCCTTGGTCTGGGCTTTTATCTTCCACAGTTATAGTGTTCTTTCCGATGAATTTAGTGCGCTATTTTCTATCCAGTGTCCTGAATAATTAACTATTGAAAAAATTAATATCGCTAAACGCGAGTCATAGCTATCCTGCTCCGGGGTCAAAAAAACCATCTCACAGTTTTATATAATGGATTTTTCACGAAAAAATCGAATAATTTAAAAAGGTTAGTTGTAATTGGCGTCTAATAAAATATACCAAAGAATAAAATATTTAATTGGTACGATATTTATTGTTTCTAGCTGTTAAATGTTTGTTGGCAAGACACAATGAAAAGACTATTCAACCTATTCATACTTTTACTCAGCTCAGCCCAGATACTTTACGCCCAATCCGCGGAGGACCTGGTAAGCCAGGCCATCAATAAAGCGAGCAAAAAAGATTTTGAAGGAGCCATTGCCGATTGCACTTCGGCTATCCAAATAGATCCGGGCAGCGTAAAAGCATTCTATAGTCGCGGCTACGCAAAAAGTAACCTGGGCCGTTACGCCGAAGCGATACAAGATTATGATGAGGCAATAGAATTGGATCCTACATTTACCACCCTTTATATCAATCGCGGTAATGCAAAAGATGAACTGGGGAAATTTGCGGACGCGATAGCCGACTTTGACCATGCCATTGGGCTGGAGCCGCGGTCGGCAATAGCCTATAACAACCGTGGCATCGCCAAAAACAGTTTGGGCCGTTACGCGGATGCTATCGTCGATTTTGACGAAGCCATTATCTTGCTGCCGAAATTTGAACCTGCCTATAATAACCGTGGCCACGCTAAGATCAATCTAAAGCATTATAAAGAGGCAATACCCGATTTTGATAAGGCGATCGCATTATATCCGCAATTTACACAGGCTTATAATAACCGTGGCCTGGCGAAGGACCTGATGGGGGAATATGCAGAAGCCATGAGTGATTTAAACCAGGCCATTACAATAGATGCCAAATGTGCCGAGGCTTATAATAACCGTGCCCACCTTAAAAACAACATTAAAGATTACACAGGGGCCATTGCAGATTGCAACCAGGCCTTAGCACTTTTACCAAACTATACCGATGCGTTTTATAACCGCGGCATCGCCCAGTACCATTTGGGAAAATATGAGAACGCTATCGCGGACTTTGACCAAACTGTAAAGCTCGATCTTAAATACACAGATGCCTACCTTAACCGGGGCAATGCAAAAAAAAGCCTGGAGAAATATGCGGATGCCATAGCGGATTACGACCAGGCCATCACGCTTGATCCTAAAAATATTCTCGCTTACGCCAACCGTGCCGATGCAAAAAATAAGTTGGGCCAAAGTGAAGATGCCTTAAAAGATCTGGACCAGGCGATTAATCTTAGTTCAAAGTCTGCATTTGCTTATGGGATACGGGGCAGCATTAAAAATACTTTGGGACAGTATAACGAAGCCATAGCTGATTTGGATCAGGCTATTGCGATTGACCCCGCCTATCCGGATGCTTTTTATGCCCGCGCGCTTGCAAAAAATAGCTTAGGGCAGTACGCTAATGCCATTGCCGACTATGACCGCGTTATTAAGCTCGACCCTAAATCCGCCGCAGCCTACCTCAATCGCGGTTTAACAAAAAACAGCTTAAACCATTATGCCGAGGCCATTGCAGATTTTGACCAGGCCATTAAATTAGACCCAAAATCGGCATTGGCTTTTCAAAACAGGGGCTATGCTTATTTTAAATTAGGCACAAGCAAAACCAATTACCGCAGGGCCATTGCTGATTACAACATGGCCGTTGAAATTGGGGGCAGCAATTACAAACCTGCTTTTCAATACCAGGAAAGCGCCATGGCAGCACTTGATAAAACCAGTAAAAATTAATAGCTAACTAATTATAAATCCTGCTATTAAAAGGCCCGGTTTCGAACATTCGAACCGGGCCTTATTCGTGTATGCGTAAACTAAAACAATCGCTCCTGCGGCGGCTTTACGCCTTTTAAACGAAGATAAATGGTTGTTTGCCCCCGGTGGTGCGTTTGGTGCTCAAACGCTTTCCCGAATATGCCTGATTTTGACATTTCGTGGCCCTCGAGCTTTGCAGACTCCTGTAGTTGAGCGGTCGTCATGCCCTGCAAACTTTTTATTACAAAATCATAGCTGTCCATTACCGATCTTGTTGTTGCTTCCTTTGTTGGCGCAACAGACGCTTCTACAGATTTTTTTCCCATCGGGCTTGGCTGACCCGTGGCTGATGTAATAAAAAAGTAGTTAGCGTCTGCCAAATGAAGCATTTGCTGTGCAAACGAACGGATCTCGGGCGTGGGCTTAAAGCCATAGCCGTCTGCCGGCATTGCGTCAAGATAGTCTTTGGTATACGCTTTAGCACGCTGCCATTCGTCAACCATTTGGCCCTGCGTAAACTGGGCATAAACCGAACTGCTGGCAAAAGCCATCACCAGCAGGGTGAATAGTAATGATAATTTTTTCATAGCATTTATAATTTGGTTAAAGGTAATTATGCGCTCCAATTTCCGGTTGGGGTACGGAAACTATTGTAAATATAAAACTAAATTAATCAAATTATTACGTGCAAAACCACTCACGCAATTACAACACGTTTTGCATATTTTCTTTCAGCTACCAGTAATACAAACAGTAAAAGCAACCCTATCGCAAAAAATATGTCAAGGGCAAGGGCCGAGTCACGCATTTCGTGTGTGAACGCTTCTACCTGGGCAAAGCAAAATAAGCCAACCACTATCGATGTTTTTTCGGTGACATCGTAAAAGCTAAAAAATGACGCTGTATCGGGTATGTTTTCAGGGAGATATTTGGAATAAGTAGAGCGCGACAGGGACTGCACGCCGCCCATAACCAGCCCGACAAAAAATGCAGCAGCGTAAAATTGGGTTTCGTTGGCAATAAAATAAACCAGCAGGCATAGCACGGTCCAGATGGTTACCAGGCCAATAAGTGTACGAACATTACCATACCTCGCAGATGATTTTGATGTGATGTAGGCGCCTATTATCGCAACCACCTGTATGATCAGGATAATACTTATCAGGTGATCGTCGGACATGTGAAGCTCCTTCGCAGCGAAATTAGCTGCTACCAGCATAATGGTTTGCACACCAACGGAATAGAAGAAGAATGCTGAAAGAAAGCGTTTTAGCAGCGGCATTTTTTTGATCTTACCAAAAACCTTGGCCAGTTCTTTAAATCCGCCGGTTAATACATTGTATTTATGCGAGCCGGCGTTTGGCTCGCCTTTTGGCAGCAGGATAAAGGGAATAACAGAAAAACCTATCCACCAAACAGCTACTATCAGGAATGAAATACGCGGGGGAAGGTCGTCGCTGGTAATGCCAAACGTTTTCGGCGATAATACCACTATAAAACATAACACCTGGACGACTATGCTTCCAACAAATCCATAAATAAATCCCTTAGCGCTTACCGCGTCCTGCTGGTCAACCGTGGCGATCTGGGGAAGATAGGAGTTGTAAAATACAAAGCCCCCGCAATACCCGATCGATGCCAAACCGTAAAAAATTAAAGGAAGCTCGAGGCTGCTGTCGGGCTTAAAAAAGAATAAACCGGCACAGGCTAAACCGCCCATCCACGTGACAAATTGGAGGTAGCGCTTCTTGTTGCCCCGATAATCAGCTATGGAAGTTAAAATAGGCAGCATCACCACGATCATCAGTTATGAGAGGCCAAGGATATTGGTCTGCAATACGGTATTCACATATTTGTGCCAAAAAAATTTAACCACATCCTTATGTGTTTTCTGGTTGGTAGTGTAATACACATAATAAGCCGGGAATATGGTTGAAGTGATTACCATATTGTAGGATTGATTGGCCCAGTCGAACATGCACCAGGCCCAGATCGTTTTTTTATTGTTTTTTGCTTCCATGCGGCCCTAAATTATATAAATTTCAGGGTTTACGAAATAAACTATGCCGCAAGCCAGGGCAAACGCATTAAAATTATATCCAAATCGCTTCAAGGCTGTCGTGATAGAGGAGGCTCCTGATGGAGCCGTAAACCTGTTGGGTTCTTTTTTATAAACGGGAGGTTCCTGATGAAACCAATAACCAGTTTTATGAAGGCCATTTGACTCCTAAAGAAATCGCCTGTTATAGAATAACACAAATCCGGATATTAGGACTCCGTTGGAGTCTCTTACGCTATCTATTTATTCAAATGTTTCTTAAATTATTTAATGCGTTTGCCCTGTGCCGCAAGCAAAAAAAGACCCGATTAAAACCGGGTCTTTTTAAGCAAAAAATTGCTATTATCACTAAGAACGACTTAGTATGATTTATCCATTACTCATATTGATTTTTTATGACAAAGCCGGAGTCAACCAAAAGCCTTTCCCTCCTGAAGAGTTCCAGATCGGCAGCCATCATCTCTTCAACCAATCCTTGCAGGTCATATTTCGGCTTCCAGTTCAATTTGGTTTGGGCCTTTGTCGGGTCGCCGATCAACAACTCTACTTCAGTCGGTCTGAAATATTCCCGATCAACAGCCACCACTTCTGTACCTTCTTCCACCTGGTAATCGGGATTGCTGCAGCTTACAACATATCCTTTTTCGTCGGCGCCTTCGCCCTTAAACTCCAACGTGATGCCTGTTTCGGCAAATGCCATGCGTACGAAATCGCGGACGGTTGTGGTAATACCGGTAGCAATTACAAAATCTTCGGGCTTATCCTGCTGCAAAATCAAATACATTGCCTCAACGTAATCTTTAGCATGTCCCCAATCCCGCTTAGCATCAAGATTCCCTAAAAATAATTTGCCCTGCAATCCCATCGCTATTTTAGCTGCAGCGCGGGTAATTTTACGGGTTACAAACGTTTCACCGCGCAGCGGGCTTTCATGGTTAAACAAAATGCCATTGCAGGCATACATATTATAAGCCTCACGATAGTTTACAGTGATCCAGTAGCCATATAATTTAGCGACCGCGTAAGGCGAGCGGGGATAGAACGGGGTAGTTTCCCGCTGTGGTACTTCCTGTACCAAACCATACAGCTCGGAAGTTGATGCCTGGTATATCCTGGTTTTTTCAGTCAAACCTAATAACCGCACCGCTTCCAATATCCTTAATGTGCCAATACCATCGGCGTTAGCAGTGTATTCGGGTGTATCAAAACTCACCTTTACGTGCGACATCGCACCTAAATTGTATATCTCGTCGGGCTGTACCTGCTGAATGATGCGGATAATATTGGCAGAATCGGTCAAATCTCCGTAGTGTAAAACGAAACTTATGTTTGACTCATGCGGATCCTGGTATAGGTGATCAATCCGGTCGGTATTGAACAACGATCTGCGACGTTTTATACCATGTACTTCA
>JAQBOH010000040.1 GCA_028288125.1 Mucilaginibacter sp. | reverse complement strand
GTTAAAATCAATCGCATTCAAATAGGTATTTCCCCCCGCGTCTGTGAGCGGGATCTCATCATAATATATTTTTACATCACGTATCCCAAAAGGCGAGCGTAGCAAGCTGCCCCTGATAGATAAGCGGTAACTTCCGGGCGAGCGCTCCTCCGCCCTTACACCCGGAACCGTGTTCAAAGCCGGAATAAATGAGTTGCCCGGCTGCAGGTTCAGTTGCTGCGGGTTGATTACGCTTACCGATGCGGGTACGCCAAGCACGGGCTGTTCAGACAGGTATCCCCTTACGGTTACCGGCTGTAATTGCTTTATTGTATCAGTTTTGGAAGCTGTAGAAGAGTCCTGAGCGTTAACATTTAATACAACTGCAAAAATAAAAACCAGTACCAAGTAAATTTTTATCATCGGCATTAATAAGGACAACAAAAATACTTTTTTATACATGTAAAAGATGTCGTTAATTATTTAATTACAGACCAGTGGCGAATTGTTTAAATAATAATCACAACCATCGGGTAATTAAATTATTTTTGGAAAATAACCGTTTGATATAATTCCCTATTGATGCAGCTATTAGCGTGAAGATATTCCTGTTTGCTATTTGTATTTTATTTTTTTTGAAAGTTGACGCCCAAAAAACCTGTACTGGCAGTTTAGGCGACCCGGTTATCAACCAGGATTTCGGTGCGGGGGCCAACCCCGGCGCGGCATTAGCCAATGGGATCTCGAATATGACCTACACCTCTTCTAACTGCCCTAATGATGGCGAGTACACAATAGCGAATAGCCTCGTGAGCCCGGGCAATTGTCATCCGGATACCTGGCACAGTGTTACCTCAGATCATACAGGCAATCCAAACGGATATATGATGATTGTGAATGCATCCTTCCAGCCAAGCATTTTCTTTACGCAGACAGCAACCGGCCTGTGCCCGAATACCACCTACGAGTTTTCATCATACATACTTAACCTGATCAGGCTGGCAGTAAGCGGCCCTAACGTGATCGAGCCGAATATTACATTTTCAATAACTACTGCGTCCGGGCAAATATTAGCTATAGATTCAACCGGAACCATTCCGCCAACGGATGTTCCCACCTGGGTTAAATATGGCGTATTTTTTACCACGCCGGCCAATGTTTCGGATGTAATCGTTACGATGACCAACAATGCTCCCGGCGGAAACGGGAACGATCTTATTTTAGACGATATAACCTTCAGACCCTGTGGCCCTATTATCCAGGCCGGGTTCGCGTCCATCGCCGGGCCAGCCGGGCAAGAACTTTGCCAGGGCAACAATGCCGCCTATGTGCTAAAGGCGAAAGTGATTGGCAATAATAGTCCTTCTTACCAATGGCAATTCAACAACAATGGTAATGGCTGGACTGATATTGCAGGCAAAAATGCCGATTCGCTGACCGTCAACATCGTAAACACGGTGCCTGGTTCATACCAATACCGGCTTGGCGTCGCAAATGGCTCAAATATTTCGTCCGTTCAGTGCCGGACTTATTCGTCGCCTTTGATCGTTAATGTAAATCCGCTGCCCGTCGTCGCTGCGATTCCTCCTCAAACGGTTTGCGAAGGTTATACATTGACGCTAACGGCTGCCGGTGGTGCAAGTTACATTTGGTCGGGGCCAAATATGGCCAACAGCACCCAAAATCCGCTGATCATTAATAACGTTACTCCGGCCGATGCAGGCAACTATTCCGTTCAGGTAATATCAAACAAAGGCTGCGCTGCTGCACCTGTACAAACAACAGTAAAAGTTGTGCCAAAGGTAGTTGCATCTGTAAGCAATAGCGCAACTGTTTGCGCAGGCGGGCCAACAACACTTGCTGCGTCAGGTGGCCTATATTATAAGTGGACGCCATCCACAGGGCTTGACCACGACGATACGCCAAACCCGGTTGCCACTCCGCTGCAAACTACCACTTATTCCGTTAATGTGAGTAACGATGGCTGCAATGATGATACAAAATCCGTAACGGTAACGGTTCTTCAAACTCCTATTGCAAACGCAGGCAGCAATAAAGTGATATTTGAAGGGCAATCGGTCAAACTAAACGGAACGCTAAAAGGCGACAGTATTACCAGTGTTTATTGGACGCCGGCCACCAATCTTGATAATTCAGCATTGCTGACTCCCATCGCCAGCCCTACCGATAATACAACTTATACATTAAATATAGTATCTAAGAGCTGCGGAACAGCTACCAGTACCGTTTTTGTCAGGGTTTATAAAAAAATAACAGTACCCAACACCTTTTCGCCAAATAATGACGGCATAAACGACTATTGGAACATTGAGGCCCTTATAACTTATCCTGAATCGCTGCTGACCGTTTACGATAGGTACGGCCAGAAAATATATCAAAGCACAGGTTATGCCAAACCATGGGATGGGACCGGTAACGGTGCGCCCCTGCCAAACGGGACCTACTATTATGTAATTGACCTTAAAAATAAGACGCCAAAAATCGCCGGCTGGGTGTTGATCGTGAGATAGTACTAAAGGAAATATTAAGACTAATGATAAATAGGCTTTTATAAAAAATCGGATGATAAAACCCTGTACCTTTAACCTATGCATCATGAACATCATTTAAAAAGCTCAGATACCATTCGCGATATTGTGATTGGCATGTCTGATGGTTTAACTGTACCATTCGCTTTGGCGGCGGGTTTAAGCGGGGCGGTTAATTCGTCCGGTATTGTGGTAACCGCAGGTATTGCCGAAATTGTAGCGGGTTCAATTGCGATGGGGTTGGGCGGTTTTTTAGCCGGCCGAACCGAAGCCGATCATTATAATTCGGAATTGCAGCGTGAGTATGAGGAAGTTGAAAGGGTGCCCGAACAGGAAAAATTTGAAGTTAAACAAGTGTTTGCCGACTTTGGATTATCAGAACATTTGCAGGATGAAATTGCCGAGGAGATGGCAAAAGACAAAGACCGTTGGGTTGATTTTATGATGCGGTATGAGCTGGGGCTCGAAAAACCGTTAGCGAACCGTGCCACGCAAAGCGCTGTCACCATCGGCATATCTTATATTGTTGGCGGTATAATCCCATTATCGCCCTATTTTTTTGTGGCTGACTCACAGCATGCCCTTTATTACTCATGCGCCATAACAATGGTTTGCCTGTTTGTTTTCGGGTATTTTAAGAGCAAGGTAACCGGGCAGCCCGCGATTTCGGGCGCATTTAAGGTACTTATCATCGGCGCGCTGGCAGCAACAGCGGCTTTCGTGATGGCCAAGCTGATCAACGGCGGGAAAATTTGAGGGTGGTGGTTAGAGATTAGTTAGGATCAATCGGTGAAATCATACTACAATCAGTGAAATCAAAATAATATCGGTGAAATCCACAACATCAGAATAATATAAACTTATCCATTTGCTCATTGGTAAACTTTACCGTGTCATCTTTGAAGAGGTTACTATTTTCATCGAACTCTTTATTTATACCCGATATATGAATCTTCAATGGCATAACCTGCATATGCAGGTAGTGGCATACCCCCGTAAAATGGTCAATGCCGCGTATGTTCCCGTATTTACCGGACGACAGACCGGTTAGGGCTACCTTCTTATCGTAAAAGCTATCGGGCAGGTCGCAGGCATCCACAAATACTTTTAAAACGCCGGGAAAACTGCCATTGTATTCGGGAATGACGAACAAAAATTTTTGCGTGTGCGTAACAATTTGCTGTATCGGTTCAAATTCAGCGCTTCGTTTGCCATACATGTCAGTTGCAATCAGGTTCGCAGGCAGATCAGTCAGCGACAGCAATCCGGCGTCCATACCCTTTTCATGCAATTTCCTTTGGTAATACTGTGCCAGTTTAAGCGTTGAGCTTGCAGGCCGGTTAGTTGATGATATGATGGTAACCACGAGGGAGGGAGAATTGTTGAATTATTGAATTAGTGAATTGGTGATTGGGAATTTAGTAGTCTAAAAAACACAACCATGCAAAGTAAATCAATAATTCACTAAATCGCTAACTCACTAATTAATAACAGTAAATTACTAAATCAATAATTCACCAATTAAACTGTTTGTAACTCGCCGAAACCTGTGGATTTCTGAATTATTTAAATATGTATCTTTAACGCGGAGAAAAATTTGACGGAAGTAGGAATTTCTATTGCTATATTTCGTTATTTCCTGAATCCTTTTATAAATACTTAAAATATAAAATGAGTAAAATTATCGCTTTAGCCAATCAAAAAGGCGGTGTTGGAAAAACTACATCGTCAATAAACCTGGCTGCAAGTTTGGCCGTGCTTGAGTTTAAAACATTATTGGTCGACGCTGATCCGCAAGCCAATTCCACATCAGGCATTGGCTTTGACCCCAGAAATATCAAAAACAGCATTTATGAATGTATCATCAACCAGATCGATCCGCATGATGCCATCCAGAAAACCGACACCCCTAACCTTGACCTGCTGCCCGCCCATATAGACCTTGTGGGCGCCGAAATTGAGATGATCAACCTGGCCGACCGGGAATATAAGATGAAAGCGGTACTTAACAGTATTCGCGACGAGTATGATTTTATTATAATCGACTGCTCGCCATCGCTGGGTCTTATCACCATCAACGCGCTGACTGCCGCTGATTCGGTGATCATCCCGGTTCAATGCGAATATTTCGCGCTTGAGGGCTTGGGTAAATTATTGAATACCATCAAAATTGTTCAATCGAGGCTAAATACTGCGTTGCAAATTGAAGGCATACTGTTAACCATGTACGATGTAAGGCTGCGCCTGTCAAACCAGGTGGTTGAAGAAGTAAGAACTCATTTTGAAGATATGGTTTTTGATACCATTATTCAGCGCAATACCCGCTTAAGCGAGGCTCCAAGCTTTGGTGTATCTGTAATTATGCACGATGCTACCAGTAAAGGGGCTGTAAACTATCTTAACCTTGCCCGCGAAATTATACGTAAAAATGGTTTGGTTAATACCGAAACCGCGGCAAATATTGAAACAGTATAACAAATGACCACAGAAAAAAGAAACGCTTTGGGAAGAGGGTTAAGCGCCCTGTTGAATGATTCTGAAAACGTATATACAAACAAAAGTAACTTATCCCAGGGTACGGAGGTTGCCAGTCTGGGGTCGGTCAATGATATCAAATTATCCGAAATTGAAGTCAATCCTTTCCAGCCCCGTACTGATTTTGATGAACAGGCATTGGCCGAACTAGCCGATTCAATCAAATTGCAGGGACTTATTCAGCCCATTACAGTAAGGCGTTTAAATGCGCACAGCTACCAGCTGATATCGGGCGAACGCCGGCTCCGTGCTTCCAAGCTGGCCGGTTTAACCCAGGTTCCGGCTTATATTCGCACCGCCGATGACCAGCAAATGCTTGAAATGGCGCTTATTGAAAACATTCAGCGCGAAAACCTGAATGCCATTGAAGTAGCCATAAGTTTTCAGCGTATGATAGAGGAGTGCAGCCTGAAACAAGAGGAGTTGGGCGACCGGGTGAGCAAAAACCGCTCAACCGTTACCAATTATCTTCGCTTATTAAAGCTCCCCCCTGCCATACAGGCATCTATACGCGACGGGCAGATCAGTATGGGACACGCCAAGGCGCTGATAACAATTGAAGATCCTTCAAAACAAATATATATCCATCAGCATATTATTAAGCATGGTTTGTCCGTTCGTAAAACGGAGGATATGGTACGCGAAATGCACAAGGCCCCGGTGAAAAAGGACGGCAAACAGCCCGCGGTATCATTCCAGATCCAAAAGATACAGGATGATCTGGCATCTAAATTTAGTACCCGGGTTAAGCTCAAAATGGGGAGCCAGGGTAAGGGAATCATCGAGATACCGTTTTTGTCGGAAAACGATTTGAGCCGTATTCTTGAAATGCTGGATTGGTAATCCGTAATTCTATCATCCCGTTTACGGCTAAGTTTTTTATAGATACGATGTTTAAATATCTGCTCTTATTTTTATTTTTTGTTTCATTAACTTTTGCCGCGCTAGCACAAAAGCCCGACACATCGTTGGTCAAAAAAACAAAGACAAAAGATACGCTCGTATCAACGAAGCACGATACCATTGTAACGCGATCAATGATGCCAAAGGTTAAAAAGGAAAAAATATATCATCCGGATAGTACGCATAGCCCACACACCGCCATTATGCGCTCGCTGATCATTCCCGGTTTGGGCCAGGTATATAACCGCAGCTATTGGAAGGTACCTCTTATTTATGGCGGCTTTGGTATCCTGGGATATTCGTATATATCGAACCAGACCAATTTAAACGAATTCCTGGCACTGTCTCATTACAGGGAGTTTGGCATAACGCCTAAACCTAGCGACACATATTATCGGCAAGCCGTGTTATATGCCAGTGTATCCAGCCAGTCTATTTATGATGCAGCCGATCTTTACCGGCGTAATCGCGATATCGTGATATTAAGCTTTGCGGCCGTGTGGGGCATACAGGTGATCGAGGCATACATTCAGGCAAAGTTTATCCACAGCTATTCAATCGACAGCAATTTGAGCATGCGGGTAAGTCCCGAAGTTTTGAACCAGCCGGTGTACGCGCAAAATTTTACCAATTCCTATATTCCGGGTATAAAAATTACCTTTGCACTCAGATAGCTAAGGAGCGAAAACGTTATAAATCGCCGGCGTAATCAACACTTATCTGAACAATAAAAAAATTTGATGAAGATCGCATTATTAGGATACGGAAAAATGGGGAAGATCATTGAAAAGATCGCCATTGACCGCAAGCACGAAATCGTGTTAAAAATCGATTTGGATAATCAGCATGAACTAACGACTGAAAATCTGCAAAAAGCCGATGTAGCTATTGAATTCAGCACACCGGCGACTGTATTGGGTAATATTGACAAGTGCTTCCAGGCCGGCGTTCCTATAGTTGTTGGCACAACCGGCTGGTATGATAAACTGGAGCAGGTAAAGCAGCAAAGCGAACACAATAATAATGCGTTGATCTATGCCACCAACTTTAGTGTGGGTGTAAATATATTCTTCCACGTAAATAAGATACTCGCCAAGCTGATGAACGGCTATCCATATTATGATGTACAGGTTGAGGAAATACATCATACTCAAAAACTCGACTCACCAAGCGGCACAGCCATCACCATTGCCGAGGGCATAGTTGAAAACCTCGATTCAAAACGAGAATGGCTGAATGTCCTAACCCCGGATGGCGGCGAAACCCCGGATGAAAATGTTAAACCCGACCAGCTGCTTATCGAATCATTTCGCATTGACAGTGTACCGGGGACCCATACGGTTCTTTATGATTCGGAGGTGGATACGATCGAACTTAAGCATACTGCCCACAACCGAAACGGCTTTGCTTTAGGCGCAGTATTGGCCGCTGAATGGATACAGGGCAAAAAAGGCTTCCACTCGGTTAATGACATGTTTGATTTTAGCACATAGAGGAGGAGAGCCAAGAAGCAAGAATCAAGAGCCAAGATAGAAAATCTGGGGCTCAGATTACAAGTCTTAAATTTTATCTTGCTTCTTGACTCTTGGTTCTTGATTCTAACAAATAATTAGATAATTATTCCCATTATTGTAAATATGAACTGGAAATTCTGGAATAAAAAAAATAACCCGAACAGAAAAAAGAAAAGCGCCACCCGCGAGTGGGTTGATGCTATTGTGTTTGCTGTGATAGCCGCCACACTTATCCGCACCTTTTTTATAGAAGCTTATGTAATACCAACGCCATCGATGGAAAGGTCGTTGCTTGTTGGCGATTTCCTGTTTGTAAGCAAGGTAAACTACGGGCCGCGCGTTCCGATGACACCCATCGCCTTCCCATTTGCCCATCATACGATGCCGTTGATCAACACAAAGGCTTATTGGGATGGCGTTAAAATACCGTATTATCGCATTCCGGGTTTCAGCAATGTAAAAAAAGGCGATGTGGTGGTATTCAATTACCCGATGGACGCCGATTCGCCGTTATACCGGCCTGTTGACAAACGCGAGAATTATATAAAGAGATGCCAGGGCACCCCGGGCGACACGCTAAGTGTGGTTGACGCGCAGGTATATGTGAACCGTAAAGCTATGCCTAACCCGCCGGGCGAACAGATAGAGTATACCTATACTACAACGGGAATGGACATCAATCCGCAGATATATAAAGACCTGGATATTTCATTCTACGACCCGAACCGGCCGGCGATAGCTACCATGACAACGCAATCCGCGGGAATTTTAAAGGGCTACTCAAACATTAAATCGCTGGCGCCGTCGGTGCAGCCAAAAGGTATTTCTGATCCCCTGAACCCGGTTTTCCCTTCAAAATACCCCATACATGTACAATTAACCAGCAAACTGCCCGACTATAAATGGAACGTTGATAATTTTGGGCCTATCATCATCCCTAAAAAAGGCTGGACCGTAAAATTGGACAGCATGACTTTCCCGCTGTACGAACGTTGCATCGAGGTATATGAAAACAACAAGGTACAGGTTGTTGGCAAGGATATTTTGATTAACGGTAAAAAATCAGACAGCTATACGTTTAAACTGAACTATTACTGGATGATGGGCGATAACCGCCATGATTCGGAAGACTCACGCTACTGGGGTTTCGTTCCCGAGGATCATATCGTTGGTAAAGCGCTGTTTATCTGGATGAGCTGGGATGATAACGGATCATTCTTCAGTAAGATCAGGTGGAGCAGGCTGTTTAGAGGGATACATTAAGAACTTTTTACTACGACAAAGAGCGCCGTAATGTTGAGCCCCGTCGAAGCACGTGCGTAAAGGCCGTCGTTGATGCTTCGACGGAGTTCATGCTTCGACGGAGCTCAGCATGACACCCTTACCTGATTATATCTTTTTTATCCCAAACCGCACTGCCAATCCATTCAAATCATTCACCACGGCATCTACCAGCGGTATCCCATTTTTTTCCCTGTCGGCCATTGCTTCCATTTCCGGCTCACCGGGAATAACAACTTTTTGATTGGGATCAATTGCCGAAGCGGATTTAAAACGCGCGATCCAATTATCCAGGTGGGTTTTAAAATCGTCAACCGGCCGGAACCCATCTATCCGCATAGCGCCTACGAAATGGCCAATCCCTAACCCGACCGGATCAGCCGGCGGCTCCAAAAACGCGACAAACGGGGGTACCCACGGCCCATAATTGGCACCGGATAAGACTGCCGAAAGTATATCAACAGTGGCGCCCAGCCCAAAACCTTTATGGCTGCCATGCTCGTAATCGCCGCCCAGCGGCAAAAGGGAACCTCCTTTTTTTAAAGCATGCGGGTCGGTCGTATAATTTCCATCTGCATCCTGTATCCAGCCTTCAGGCACCTGTTTGCCTTTACGCTGCGCGATCTCCAGTTTGCCGTTGGCTGCAGCCGACGTAGCCATATCCACTATAACCGGCGGATATTTTCCGGCCGGGAAGGCATAACACATAGGGTTGGTACCCAATAACCGTTCATTCGAAAACGTTGGCGCTACCAGCGGGCTGGCATTGGTCATGGCAAAACCTATCATATCTTTTTCAACCGCCATAAGGGCATGATATCCTGCAATACCAAAATGGTTCGAGTTGCGGACAGCCACCCATCCCGAGCCGTATTGCTCTGCTTTTTTTATAGCCAGCTTCATGGCGAAGGGCGCTACCACCAGGCCTAAGCCGGCGTCGCCGTCGACCGTGGCCGTGGTTGGGGTTTCGTGTACTATGGTTATATTGGGTTGGGTATTAATACGCTTATTTTCCCATAAGCGCACATAACCGGTAAGCCGGGCCGCTCCGTGCGAGTCAATACCTCTTAAGTCTGCCAGCAGCAACACATCTGCCGCTAATTCCGCATCGTCCGCATTGCAGCCCATGGAAAGAAAAATATTTCGGGTAAAGTCGCGTAAAGCGGAAGGATCAACAAGCATAAAAGCAAATATAAAAACAATACTTGCTAAAGCCTGCTTTAGCACATCATCTGCAGGGTTTTCTTTTCAATTACAATTAATGCCATTTGAAACAATTTATAGCGGTTTATTGTAATTAAATAATCTATGAAAAAAAATCTACTTATTGTTATTCTGCTTTGTATTTTTTCGAAAACATACAGCCAGTCGTGTACTTTAACAGTAGATATTGCAGCCTCAAGCCCGGCAATTTGTTCGGGCAACTCGGTTACTTTGACGGCAGCTGCTTCCTCGGGTACGCCTGCCTATACTTACGCCTGGAACACCGGCGAAACAACAGCATCCATCGTTGTAAACAAGGAAGGCACCTATACGGTTACCGTAAGTGATAAGACAGCCGGTTGTAAACCCGTTGCCAGGAGCATAACCATATCCGCCGCGCCTACCCCAAGTGCGCCAACTGCTTCCGGCGCAACCACTTGCCCGAACGGCACAGCTACGCTAAAGGCCACGGCGCCGGGAGGCGCATACCAGTGGTATGATGCCCCTACGGGGGGAACGTTATTGGCGCCGGGCGATACTTACACTACACCACCATTAACGTCAACCACAACCTATTATGTTCAAACATCAAGCGGGCAATGCACCAGCGCGCGGACAGCGGTTACGGTTAGCGTTGTGAGCACCCCGGGTGTTGCCGGGGCTTCGGTTTGTTCGGGAAATGTTGCAACTCTGTCGGCCAGCGGCGCAACTAATTATCAATGGTTCGACGCCGCAACGGGAGGCACCCAGGTGGGTACAGGCCCAACCTATACTACACCTCCGCTGTCGGCCACTACCACTTATTATGTGGTAGGTTCGGGCAATGGCTGCACCAGCAACCGTACCGGGGTAACAGCAACCGTGACACCTACGCCGCAAGCGCCAACTGCTCCCGGCGCATCTGTATGCTATGGCGGAACGGCCAGCCTTTCGGTAACTTCGCCGACCACAGGTTTACAAATCGATTGGTACAATGTGCCAAGCGGCGGCACACCGTTAATCACCAGCCCCGATTACACTACTCCCCCGCTCACGACTACCACCACTTACTATGTCCAGGCCTCAGCCAGCGGCTGTATCAGTCCGCGAACGCCGGTAACTGTTACTGTAAATAGCCAGCAGCAGGCGCCGGCGGCCAGTGGCGTAACCATTTGTTCGGGAACCAGCGCCTCCTTAACCGCGTCAGGTTCGGGCGGCACCTATCAATGGTATAATTCCCCATCCGGCAAAACGCCGGTAGCTACCGGCGCAACTTTCCAAACACCTGTGTTAACCGCTTCGACCACTTATTATGTTGAGTCGGCAAGCGGCACTTGTAACAGTTCGCGCACAGCAGTAACAGTTACTGTCAACAATTCGGTGCCCGCCCCTTCGGCCGCGGGGCAAATCGTTTGTACGGGCAGCTCTGCCACGTTAACCGCCACCGCTCAAAACGGCACCTTTGAATGGTATGGCACCGCCACAGGGGGCACCATGCTGGCAAATACGCCTACGTACACCACCCCGCCGGTCACTGCTAATACAACTTATTACGTACAGTCGGTATCGTCGGGCTGCGCCAGCCCCAGAACGGCAGTCCAGGTATCGGTTATGGCTGCACCGCTGGCCCCTGCTGCCACCGGGGCCACTATATGTTCTGGTAATACCACTACCATAGCGGCTACTTCATCAGGCAGCAGTTTTGAATGGTACGATGCCGCAATCGGTGGAACACAACTTGCAACCACCCAGGCATATACTACCCCGCCGCTAACCGCAACCACGACCTACTATGTGCAAACTACATCTACCAACGGATGCGCCAGCCCGCGGACGGCCGTAACCGTTACAGTAACGCCTAATCCCACCCAGCCTACAGCTTCCGGTACAACTATCTGCGGGGGCACTACCGCCAGTTTAACGGCAAGCGCTCCGGGTGGCACAATTGAGTGGTATGCCGTAGCGACAGGAGGCACCAAAGTGGCTACAGGGAATAACTTTACAACACCTCCCCTTTCAGCTACAACAACATATTATGTGCAAAATACATCAGGACAGTGCACAAGCGCGCGCACAGCAGTAACGGTTAATGTCACAAATGTACCGAATCCCGAGTTTCAGTATTCATCAGGAACTTTTTGCCCGAATGGTCCTAATCCAACGCCGGTGATCAACAACCCGGCCGGCGGAACATTCAGCGCCTCGCCGGCGGGGCTGGTAATCAACCCGAACACAGGCCAGATCAATTTAAGCGCAAGCGCGCTGGGTAATTATACTGTTTCTTTTGCCAGCAATGGCACATGCGCCAACGTAACAACCGCACAAATTGCAATAGCAACGACTCCGGATGCGCGGTTTTCATACGCCGGCCCATACTGCCAGGACGGCGCAAATCCGTTACCCAGCTACCCGGCAGTACCAAACCCGGGTGTGTTTAGCGCCGCTCCTGCGGGATTGGTGTTCGTAAATACCAGTACAGGCGAAATCAACCTTGCCAAAAGTACCCCCGGCACCTATACCATAACCAATTCTATCGCGGCAAGCGGCTCATGCCCGCCAAGTACGGCTACCAATACAGTAACCATTAACCAGGCTGCCACTGTAAACGCAGGGCCGGATCAAACGGTTGGCACCGGCACCAAAGTGCAATTGGCCGGGTCATTTTCGGGGGCATCCGGCGTTACCTGGTCGGGCGGGGCTGGCTCCTTTTCAAATTCGTCTTCGCCAACAGCTATTTATACACCCGCGGCCGGCGAAACATCGGTCACTTTAACATTAACCACTGTAAATTCAGCTGTACCTTGCGGGCCAAAATCCTCAAAAGTTACAATAACCATCGGCAATCCGCCGCCTTCACCAACCGCATCAGGCGCTACGGTTTGTGCAGGAAGTCAGGCTACCTTAGTCGCAACCGCGCCGGGGGGCACTTACCAATGGTATGATGCAGCCACAGGCGGCACCCTATTGTCAACCGGGGCTGTTTATACGACCCAGCCGTTGTCCGCTACTACCTTCTACTACGTGCAAACTATGGTAAACGGCATACCCGGCAATCGTACACAGGTAACAGCCACAGTTAACGCTATCCCCGCGGCGCCAACCGCGGCAAACGACACCATTTGCATGGGTGGTACAGCCACCCTTTTGGCAAGCGGTTCGACAGGAACGTATCAGTGGTACGACGCCGCAGCGGGCGGGAACCTGTTGTCGACAACCAACAAGTATGTCGCCCAGTCTTTAATAACAAGCACATCGTATTATGTTCAAACAACTGTTAACGGATGTATAAGCGCCAGAAGCCAGGTAAACGTGATTGTAAATCCTGTCCCGTCGATAACCAGCGCTGCAACTCAAACGATTTGCAGCGGCAACCCCCTTGGCTATACCATTACTTCGGATATTCCGGCTACCTATACCTGGAGCCGTGCCGCGGTGCCCGGCATAAGTAACCTGGCTGCAAACAACCAAACCGGCAGCAGCATAAACGAAACCCTTACCAATACCACTTATACAGCTATAAATGTCACCTACGTGTTAATCCCAACTGCGAATAAATGTACAGGCAGTGCGGTTAACTTTGTGGTTACCGTATACCCGGCTATCACAATTACCAGCGCGAAAAACCTGTCAATTTGCAACGGAACGTCAACAGATTATGCCATCAAGTTCAGTTATCCGCCCGATTCATATTCCTGGAGCCGCGGACAGGTTGCCGGGATAAGTAACTTACCCGTGTCAAACCAAACCGCTCCGGTTATCCGTGAAAACCTGACAAATACCACGACAAAGCCGGTGATTGTTCATTATATTTTCACGATAAATACCAGCACCTGCCCCGTTCCTTCGTTTGACCTGGCCGTTACAGTAAATCCCACCGCGCACATAACAAGCCCGTCGTCAATTACTTTATGCTCAAATACACCGTTAAATTATACGATCACATCTGATGTCGATTCGGTAACTTATACCTGGAGCAGGGCTGCCGCGGCAGGCATCAGCAATCCTGCCAAGCTCAATCAAACCACGGCATTTATTACCGATACGCTCATAAATAAAACAGGTGGCGCCATAGGCGTGCCGTATACTGTCACGCCGATAAAAAACGGATGCCCGGGAACTGCAATAACTTTTACTGCTGTTGTTGTACCACCGTCGGCTAAGCCAAATGCAAACAGTAATTCGCCGATCTGTATAAACAGCACCATAAAATTAGACGCGGACCTGATACAAGGGGCTACTTATTCGTGGGTGGGGCCTAACGGATTTACGTCATCTGTACAAGCGCCAACTATCTCCAATGCTACCAAGGCAAATGCAGGTGTATATATTTTGACCGTTAACAGCAACGGATGCCCCAGCCTACCCGATTCGGTAAATGTATCTGTTGACGATTTGCCGCAGGCTAACGCCGGGCCGAACCTGACAGCATGCCAAAGCGATACATCAATACAATTAAACGGAAAAATTTCCGGCGGGACAACTACCGGTGTTTGGTCATCAAGCACCGGCGGAACCTTTTTACCCGCGGCTAACCAGCTTAACGCGAAATATATTTTTTCAGCGCAGGATAAAACCACGGGTAACGTTGTGCTGACTTTAACATCAACCAGTAAGGACGACTGTAATTTCGCCACTTCAAATACTACGGTAACTTTTCAGCCATTACCGACAGCAGATGCAGGCCCGAATCAGGATGTATGCTCGCAGGTAACGAGTGTACAGTTAAATGGAAAAGCCACCAACCAGAGCAGCGTTTTCTGGGTATCCAAAGGGTCGGGAACATTCAGCCCTTCGGCAAATGTGGCCAACCCACTTTATTTACCGGGCGTCAATGATATTAAAAGAGGTACGGACACACTTATCTTTAATGCTGTCAGCACCGTTTGCAGCAATGCCGCAAGCCAGATGATCATTCGCTATATACCGCCGCCAACTGTAAACGCAGGTAAAATTATTTATGTGATAAAGGGAAGGCCAACCGTATTAACCCCAATTGTGAATTATAAAAACGTACATTACCAATGGTCACCTAACATTAATATAAATAATGATACACTTGCAAATCCCGTCATAACTGAATCGCAGGATATTATGTATACCTTAAAAGTAACCGACGTAAGAGGTTGCGTAACCGAAGACCAGGTGTTGATAAAAGTATTGAAAGAGATTGCAGCGCCTAATACCTTTACGCCCAATGGAGATGGCATCAACGATACCTGGAACATTCCCGATTTAGATAAGTACCCCGCCGTTACCGTAGATATTTTTACAAGGTACGGGCAAAAAATATATCATTCAGAGGGTTATGGCGTACCATGGGACGGCACTTCAAATGGCGCCCAATTGCCCATCGGAGTTTACTACTATCTTATCAGCACGAAATTTAAGGATGAAAAGGTGGGGGGATATGTAACGATTATAAGATAGCGGATTAATGACCGGCTGCCAGCTTATTCTGTGATAACCGTAAACTTAAACGCCAGCGGGTCAAAATATCTGACGAGCTCATCTATAAAATTTTGCCCCCATTTCACATAAAAAAGACCAAAATTTTCGGTGCGTTCCTGCAGGCTTTCTTTTGGGAAGAGATCGTGTTTAATGTATTCAACCTGTGCTAAACGGGTTTGATAATTTTGCTTTTCGGCTTTTACCAGCTTTTTTTCCAGGTTGCCAATGGCATGTTTCAATCTTGCCAGTATTGCTTCCGCCGAAGGAGCCAAAGTGTTGTCTATTTTTTGGGCGCGTTGTTTTATTTTATCAAAAACGGCCGATATTTCTTTAAGCTCTTCTTCTAAATTCAAAGAATGTTCACTGTGCTTTTTTACCCAGTTATTTTTAATAACGTCAACGCTTTTAAACAGGTCGGCTATTTCCAAATCCATTTTATTGATCTTCGCGGCCAGCTCTTTATCAATCAGCAAACCTGAATTTCGAAGGATCAGGATTGGGAAATCAACTTTATAAAAATCAAAATTTGATTTTAGCTCGAGCCAGTAAACAATTTCGGCCCCGCCGCCTATGTAGGCAATGTTTGGTAAAATACATTCCTGGTATAACGGGCGCATCACTACGTTCGGGCTAAACCTTTCGGGATGTTTACTGATCTCCTGCTTTAACTCCGCCTCCGAAAATCCGATCTCGCTATTGAGTACCTTGTACCGGTTATTTTCAAACGCAAGCCGTTCCCGCAAGCCGTCCATTAAATAAAAGAAATTGATCTCGCGGGGATTTACCTGCACGTGAACAGCGAGCTTACCTAGTTTATCGTTGGTCGCGTTTATATTTTTGAAACTGTTTTGCTCTATGATATCGCGCTCCATCACCGGTGCAAACTCCTTTTTAAACCGCTGGTCGTCGGCATCAATAATTACCAGGCCATATTTGCCGAACAGGGCGTTAACCAGGTAACGCGTGGCATCGGCCAGTTTATCAAACCTGGTATAGGCTGTTTCTACAATTTCAGCCAGATCATTTGCATGCCGCCCAATTCCCAAAGCGCCTTTATACTGGTTGAGCGCCTGGCGCATAGTATCCGGGTTTATACGCCCGGTTGCGCCGGATGCCTCATACCACCAATGCACCTTTTTACCACCGATATTGGTATAATTGATCTCTGCGAAATCATGGTCCTCGGAAGCCATCCAATATATGGGCACAAAATTTTTATCCGGGAACGTTTCTTTGAGCTGTTGCGATAGCTTTATGGCTGTAACGATCTTATAAATAAAATAAAGCGGGCCGGCGAATATATTGAGCTGGTGGCCGGTTGTAATGGTGTAGGTATTGTTGGATGCTAAAAGGGAAATATTGGCGTGAACCAAATTATTAGCCTCCTCTAAATCTCCCCCGGGAGGGGAGACTTTTAGCTGCATTTCTTGAATACCGGCTTCGGGCTTTCGGTTCCGATAGCTATCGGGGTTCGGACTTTCGGACTCGAAGTTGTATTGTTCCCGCAGCACTTTAACTAATATTTCGCGGTTAGCTACAACTTTTTTGTTTTTCAACAGCTCTGTAAAACCGTCTAAATCGGGGCGGTGAGCATAAAACGGACGAAGAGCAGGTGAGCCTTCCAGGTAATCAATGACAGTTTGGGAAAAGTATCCCGTGTCTTTATAGTCTATACAGGCAGCGTCCATTTATTTCGGATGTCGGATGTTCGATTTCGGATTTGGAATAGTCCGTCAGAAATTTCTCACCCCTTATATTAAATATCAGGTTCGAATTTAGATTTTAAAATCCTAAAACAGAGAAAGAAAGGGTTTATTTTACAATATGTCCATAAAGGTCGAAATCCTCGGCAGTGTCAATTTTTACATTTACAAAGCTCCCAATTGTCGCATAATCGATGCTGGCATCAATTAAAACCTCGTTATCCACCTCGGGCGAATCAAATTCAGTTCGGCCCACAAAATAACCGCCGTCTTTTTTATCTATCAATACTTTATAGGTATTGCCTATTTTTTCCTGGTTCTTGTCAAAAGAAATGCCCTGCTGAATTTCCATAATGGCATCAGCACGCTGCTGTTTGATCTCATCAGGCACGTCGTCGATCAGCGCATGGGCGTGTGTTTTTTCCTCATGCGAATAAGTGAAACAGCCTAAACGGTCGAACTTTGTTTCTTCAACCCATTGCTGCATATCTTCAAAGTCCTGTCCGGTTTCGCCCGGATAGCCTGTAATAAGGGTAGTACGCATAGCAATGCCCGGCACTTTATCGCGAATGGTGTTTACCAGGTCGATGGTTTTTTGTTTGGTGATGCCGCGGCGCATAGACTTCAGCATCGTATCGCTGATATGCTGCAATGGCATATCCATATACTTGCAAATATTGGCGCGCTCGTTCATCACATCCAAAATTTCCATTGGGAAGCCTGAAGGATATGCGTATTGCAGCCTGATCCATTCAATACCGTTCACGTCAGACAAGCGGCGAAGCAGTTCGTCAAGGTTGCGTTTGCCATATAGATCCAGGCCGTAATAGGTCAGGTCCTGGGCGATTAAGATCAATTCCTTTGTCCCGCTTTTTGCTAAATTTTGTGCATCCTTAACCAATTGGTCGATCGGTTGCGACAGATGTTTACCGCGCATCAGCGGGATGGCACAAAACGAGCAGGGACGGTTGCAGCCTTCGGCTATTTTAAAATAAGCAAAGTGCGATGGCGTAGTTAACAGGCGCTCGCCGATCAGCTCATGCTTGTAATCGGCACCAACAGATTTTAACAGGTTTGGCAGGTCGTTTGTGCCAAACCAGGCATCAACGTTCGTTATTTCGGATTCCAGTTCGGGTTTGTAGCGTTCAGACAAGCAGCCGGTAACAATTACTTTTCCTACTTTGCCTTCGTCCTTAAGCTGGCTGTACTGTAAAATGGTATCGATCGATTCCTGCTTGGCGTTGTCAATAAATCCGCAGGTGTTTATCACGATGATATCGTCGCTATTCACCTTTTCAGCTTCGTGCACCACATCAAACTGATTGCCCTTGAGCTGGCCCATCAGTATTTCCGAGTCGTAGATATTTTTGGAACAACCTAAGGTCACCACGTTTACACGCGGTTTGGCTTTTATTACGGGTTGATTTATTGATTTTGTCCTCATCACTTATCGAAGCGCTTGCCCCCTCTAAATCTCCCCCGGTAGGGGAGACTTTTAATATTTTCTCTTTTAAGTCCTCCCTACCGGGGAGGATTATTCACGTTATTATTTATTTTTTAAGGCGTTCATGAAGGCGTAGCCGTTTAGGTGGGGCTTAGTTTTTGAACAAACTATCCACGAACGCTTGCCTGTCAAACAGTTGCAAATGATCCATGCCCTCGCCTACCCCTATATATTTTACAGGTATCTTAAACTGATCCGAAATACCTATTACTACGCCGCCTTTGGCTGTTCCGTCGAGTTTGGTTAATGCCAATGCATTAACGGCTGTCGCTTCGGTAAACTGTTTGCATTGTTCAATGGCGTTTTGCCCGGTTGAAGCATCCAGCACCAGCAATATTTCGTGCGGTGCACCAGGCACAACCTTTTGCATTACGTTTTTGATCTTGGTCAACTCGTTCATCAAGCCTACCTTATTGTGCAAACGCCCCGCTGTATCAATAATTGCCACATCGTCGCCATTTGCTACTGCCGAACGTAAAGTATCGTATGCAACTGAAGCCGGGTCGGAGCCCATTGGCTGTGCGATAACTTTTACGCCGACGCGTTCGCCCCATAATTGTATCTGGGCAACTGCCGCGGCGCGAAACGTATCGGCCGCGCCTAAAACCACTTTATTGCCGGCCTGCTTTAACTTATGCGCCAGCTTACCGATAGTTGTGGTTTTACCCACTCCGTTTACGCCAACTACCATAATTACATAAGGCTTGTGGCTGCCGTATTCAAAGTTTACAAAATCGTTGCTGTTATTCTCGGCCAGTAATTGCTGAATTTCATCTTTCAGCAAGGTGTTCAACTCGGACGTGTTTACATATTTATCGCGGGCAACGCGTTCCTGTATCCGCTCAATGATCTTCAGTGTGGTTTTAACCCCGACATCCGATGTTACCAGCACTTCTTCAAGCTCATCCAGCACATCATCGTCAACAGTCGATTTGCCGGCAATTACTTTAGATATTTTTGAAAAAAAGTTATCCTTGGTTTTCTCCAAACCGGTATCAAGCGCCTCCTGCTCCTGCGGCGTGCTTTCCTTTTTCTTGAAAAAATCGAATAATCCCATTTTTGAGTCTTAAGTTGATAGTCTTAAGTCAATAGTCATTGCCTTCTTCGATTTTCGACTCAGGACTTAAGACTTCGGACTTACGACTAACAAAAGAGGCTATAAAAAAAGCCTTCTCGTATAACAAGATGGCTTTTAAATTTCAATCAAACTAAAACCGGTTATAACTTTCCGGCAATCGCATCCTTGATGCTATCGTTAGGTACAATTTGCTCCTTAAATGAATAAGCACCTGTACGGGGCGACTTAGTCATTGTGATCACCTTTGAAAATTCTTTACCTTTTCCTGTTTTTAGCGTTGCAACTACTTTCTTTGCCATGATATTATGTGTTGTAAGTTGTGTGTTTTAAGTTGTATGCTGCAATCCTGCAACTTACAACCTGTAACTTTCAACTTATTTAATTTCTTTATGTACGGTTACTTTTCTTAAAACCGGGTTGAATTTTTTCATCTCCAGTCTTTCGGTTGTATTCTTCTTGTTCTTGGTGGTAATATACCGCGACATGCCAGGCATGCCGCTTGTTTTATGCTCGGTGCATTCTAAAATTACCTGAACCCTATTGCCTTTCTTAGCCATCTTTTTTTATGTTGTGGGTTGTGGGTTGTGGGTTGTAAGCAGCCAAACATGCAACTTATAACTTGCAACCTGCAACCAATATTAAATGTATCCTTTTTTTACAAACTTATTGATACAGGCGGTTATACCATTTTTTGTTATAGTTTTAACTGCCGAAGTGGATACCTTTAAAGTTATCCATTTATCTTCTTCAGGAATATAAAACTTCTTAAGTTTTAAGTTTGGATGAAATCTGCGCTTGGTTTTAACGTTTGAATTAGATACGTTGTTACCAACCAAAGATCCTTTACCTGTTAGATCACAAATTCTTGACATGACAAATCTTTTTAATCCCTTTTCTTAAAAGAGTTTGCAAATATCAGGATTTTAAGTTGAATAGGCAATACCGTCCTGAATTATTTTTCAAATTCTTTTTTATGAATCAATAAACAGGAAAATTGTAATTTACACCCTCCAATTTGTAAGTTATGAAAGCCCCGATGAAAGTCAGTTCATTTGAAGAATACCAGCAGGTTTATAAACAAAGCGTTGAGCAGCCCGAAGAGTTTTGGGAAGGTATCGCCAACAATTTTCAGTGGCGTAAAAAGTGGGACAAGGTGCTTGAATGGAACTTCAAGGAGCCGAAGATGAAATGGTTCCAGGGCGCCAAGCTGAATATTACGGAAAATTGCCTCGACCGCCACCTGGATACTTTAGGAGATAAGCCGGCCATTATTTGGGAGCCTAATGATCCAACAGAAAATCATCGCATATTAACGTACCGCCAGCTATATGATAAAGTTTGCCAGTTTGCCCACG
>JAQBOH010000120.1 GCA_028288125.1 Mucilaginibacter sp. | reverse complement strand
TAACAGGCAGCAACGATTTTGTCGGATTAGCCCAAACCGGGACCGGTAAAACTGCTGCCTTTGGACTGCCATTATTAGAACTACTGGATTTCGAAGAAAATTATCCGCAGGCGCTTATATTGTGCCCCACACGCGAACTTTGTTTACAGATTACCAACGACATTAAGAACTATGCCAAAAAGATGGGCAACGTTCAGGTTGTTGCCGTTTATGGCGGCGCCAGCATTTCTGACCAATTGCGCCAGATCAGGCGCGGCGTACAGATTGTTGTAGCCACCCCCGGCCGTATGCTTGACATTATCAACCGCAAGGCGATTGATTTTAGCAAGGTGAAATTTGTAGTATTGGACGAGGCTGATGAGATGCTCAACATGGGCTTCCAGGAAGACATTGACAGTATCTTATCCACCACACCCGAAGAAAAGAAAACATGGCTGTTCTCGGCCACCATGCCCGCTGAAGTTCGCCGGATCGCGAAGAAATACATGAAGGATCCGTTTGAGCTTACCATGGGCGAAAAAAATACCGGTAACGTTAACATCGAGCACGAATATTATATTGTACGTGCCCGTGATAAATACGCCGCGTTTAAACGCATCGTTGATTTTAACCCTGACATTTTTGGTATTGTATTTTGTCGTACCAAAATTGAAACACAGGACATCGCGGAGGCCTTGATAAAAGACGGCTACAATGCCGACTCGTTGCATGGCGACCTTTCGCAGCAGCAACGCGATAAAGTAATGAAGCGTTACCGCGAACGCAACCTGCAGCTATTGATAGCTACCGACGTTGCCGCGCGTGGTATCGACGTAAACGATGTTACCCATGTTATTAACTACTCGTTGCCGGATGAAATAGAAAATTACACCCACCGCAGCGGACGTACCGCGCGTGCGGGTAAAACGGGTGTATCCATCTCTATCATAAACGCGAAAGAACTTGGCAAGATACGCCAGATAGAACGGGGCTTAGGCAAGCGTTTTGTTAAAGCGGAAATCCCTACCGGTTTTGATGTTTGTGAAAAGCAACTGTTCTCTATTGTGCATAAAGTACATAACGTAGAAGTTAATGAACAGCAGATAGAGCAATACATTCCTCGCATAATGGAAGAGTTTAAAGATATGAGCAAAGAAGAGTTTATCAAGCGCTTTGCATCTATTGAATTTAACCGCTTCCTGGACTATTATAAAAATGCACCTGATTTGAACGCGCCAATTGAAGAAGGCCGTCGTTCTGAAAGATCAGACGATCGCTCATTTGACCGTGGAACCAGCGGCGGAAAATCAGACTATACACGCCTGTTTATAAACCTTGGTTCGGTTGATGAATTTAACCGCGGCGATTTGCTGGGTTATATCTGCAATCAAACCAAAATAAGCGGCCGCACAGTTGGCAAGATAGATGTTAAAGGGGTGTATTCATTCTTTGAGGTACAGCACAGCGACGTTGAAAAGGTAACAGCGGCATTTAAAGAGGCGGATTTTAAAGGCAGACCGGTTCGTATCGAGCTTGCCGGCGAAGGAACCAGCGACAACCGCAGCGGTGGTGGCGGAGGTTACCCGCGTCGTGAAGGCGGTTACAACCGCGAAAGAAGCGGTGGCGGCGAAAGACGCGAAGGCGGCTCTAACCGTGACAGAAGCGGTTCTTCTGGCGGTTTCCGTGATTTTTCTGGCAAGCGCCGCGAGGATCGCCCGGAACGACGCAGAAGGTTTTAAGCCTTATAGATAGAATTCAGTTAGTTTTAGTTAATAGTGAAACCTCCATTCTTTACAGGATCGGAGGTTTTTAATTTTTAACGACCGTATTCAATTGCGACCGAGTCGGGCCCAAGCAATTTTAGGTAGTGGTCATCCAGTTTCTGAACAATAAAGCTGGTATAAGGCTGATTTCCCTGGAAGGATGTGAAAATGGTGTCGCCTTTTAAAAAATACTCCTCGGCGAAAGCTTCATCATCCATGATAAATCCTTTCTCGGTGATATTTAACCTGGTTAAACCGTCCTTTGAGCGCCAGCTGCCTTTCAGTTTGGTTTTTACAGAGTCTGAACAAGCTGTAACTGATAAAATCAAAGCAAAGCCGGCATATAAGGATAAGATGTACCTTTTCATAACAAGATCATAACTAAAATAATAAACGCCGGACAATCTCCGGCGTTTATTAAAATTATTACATCTTCATATCGGATGAGTTCTTCAATTGTGATTTTTTCACATATATCCGGTGACCCATTTTATTAACATAAAAGTACTTCGCGTCTTTATTGATATAAACGGTTTCGCCGTTAGGCCCGCATTTGCCTTCATATTTTTTGTCGGCAACTGTTGCCGCGCCTTTGGCAGCGAGTTCGGACGTTTTGTGGCCTACTGTTTTAGCCGCGTCAGAGGTTTTTTCCCCAACGGTTTTGGCGGTTTGGGTTGTTGCATGGCCAACCTTTTTGGTGGTTTTGCTTATTTTGTGGCCGATGGTGGTGTCTTTCACCATAGGTTTTGCCCGGCTCTGCGTAAAGGTAAAAACACCCGCAGCCACCAGGGCCAGTTTTAATAAATTTTTCATAAGTCTTTAATTATTAAGTTGTAAACCTATTAACTCAATTGGTCGGCCAATTGTTTCATTTTTATTACCGGAGATTCTTTCCGATATAAAATATCATATACCGCGTTGCATACCGGCATAAATACTTTATATTGTTTGTTTATCTGGTGCAGGCAGTTCACTGCATAATACCCTTCGGCAACCATATTCATCTCTAATTGTGCCGAAGTAACGGTGTATCCTTTGCCTATCATATTGCCAAAGGTGCGGTTACGGCTAAATTGCGAATAGGCAGTAACCAGCAAATCGCCCAGGTAGGCTGATTCTTTGATGTCGCGGTCGATCGGATGTACGGCGGCGACAAAACGCTCCAGCTCACGTATGGCGTTTGATATTAAAACCGCCTGGAAATTATCGCCATAGCCCACACCATGGCAAATGCCGCTGGCAATAGCGTAAATATTTTTTAACACGGCGCCATATTCGGTGCCGTAAATATCATCCGATACAATTGTTTTAATATAGCGGGTGCTGATGAGCCCGGCAAATTCAGCCGCCAGTTCGGTATCGCGCGAGGCTATAGTCAGGTAGGATAGCTTTTCGAGGGCGACCTCTTCGGCATGGCAGGGGCCGCTTATTACTACAATATCCTCAAATGGAATATTATAATGCTGGTTCATAAACTCGCCGATGATCTGGTTCTCGTCTGGTACGATGCCTTTTATAGCCGAAATGATTTTTTTGCCTGTCAGGTCACCGGCAGTTATACCTGCCAGGGCTTCTTTTAAAAAAGCCGCGGGGACATTTAAAAGAATGAAATCCGACTGGTGAATAGTCTTTTTTAAATCCGTTGAAATATTTTTTGCCGGAACATCAATTTCAACCGAGCTCAAATAATTTGGATTGTGTCTGAATTTATGGACGTGCTCAACGGAGGAGGCATTGCGCATCCACCAAAATATTTCCTTTTCGGTGGTATTATCGGCAAGCATTTTAATATTGGCTGTAGCCCAGCTGCCGCCGCCTATCACGGCGATTTTTGTAGGTTGTTTATGCATTCACAAATAAAAATGTCCCGCCAGGTTTAATTGACAGGACAAATTTAATAAAATAGTTTGCAGTATGCGGTTAGCTGTTTGCAGGGTGCGAACTATTAAGTTGAATAAGGTTGCCAGCAAGCATTTCAACTGCAAACTGGCAACTGCCCACTGCAAACTTACTTCCCGTCCCCGGCAAACAGTTTGCTTTTATCAACTTTTTCAACCGTCATATTATCGTTTAATATTTTTGAAATCGTGGCAAACGGCGCCGAAACAACTTCATCGCCGGCTTTTAAGCCCGACAGTATTTGGATATAGGTATCATCCTGTATGCCTGTTGTCACCATCACCTGCTTTACTTTGCCAGCCCTGTACACAAACACATACTCTTTAACGGGCGCTGCAATTTGCGGCTTGGTATCATCCTGTGCCTGGTTGTTGTTATTATTATTGTTGTTGCCGTTTCCATTAGCAGACCCGTTTTTTTGCTCGCGGGTAGTTACTGATTGAATAGGTACCGCTAACGATTTGGCATGATTGGTATTTATATCCACCGTGGCGGTCAGGCCCGGGCGGAATGGCGAAGGGTTTTCAGCGGTTTTTACAAGCAGGTTTTTGTATGAATCCGGGCTTATCCTAACTTTAACTGTAAAGTTGGTCACTTGGTCGGCATTGGTGCCCACAACGTTAGCCGAGCTGCCAATCTCGGTTACTATCCCTGTAAAATCTTTACCTAAAAAAGCATCTACTTGTATTTTTGACGAGTCGCCGAGCCGTATGCGGTTAATATCGTTTTCATTTACGTCAACGTTTACGTCGAGTTGACTTAGATCGGATATAGTCATGATCTCGGTACCGGCGAATTGCTGGGTACCCAGCACACGCTCGCCTTTTTGAATAGATAATTTTGAAACTACTCCGTCAACAGGAGAATAAATAGTTGTTTTAGCCAGGTTATCGCGGGCTTCTTTAACTGACGCCGACGATTGGGCCAATCCATATGTAGATCCGATCACATTTTGCTTGGCTGCCTCAAGCGTGGCTTTTGCGCCCTCATAGCTTGCCCTTGCCGCTTCAAATTCAGCAGTGGTCAGCACTTTATTCTCATATAGCGCTTTATCGCGTTTATAAATGGACGATTGATTATCAAAAGTAGCTTGCGCCTGCTTCAGCATCTGTCCTGAATTTCCGACGCTGGCCCTTTGGGTGTTGTAAGACGCAACGGCACGGTCAAATCCGGATTTTAAGATGTCAGGCCTGATCTTGCAGAGTAACTGGCCCTTTTTAACCACGTCGCCTTCTTTGATGGGCAGTTCAACCACCTCACCCGAGACTTCAGGGCTTATTTTTACTTCAACATGCGGCTTTATTTTCCCGCTTGCGGATACCGATTCACTAATGGTACGCACAGACGTTTTCTCAGTGGCTACCTGGGTAAGCTGAGGTTTGCCGATGAGACCGGTTGCTTTAGCTATAACGATCAATAAGATCAGCGCGCCTAAAGAGATCAGAATATATTTTGTAGTTTTTCCCATGATTCAATTTGATTTCGGATTTCGGAATTTCGATTTCGGATTTATAAATTATTTTCTTCTGCGGACTTTCGGACTTTCCCGACTTTCCGGACTTTTTTATAGCGTAATAGGGTTCCCGATATAATAATCAATCACCTTGCTCCTGAAAATAACCTGGTACCTGGCTTCTATCATGTCATTTTGTGATTTATTGTAATTGGTAAGCGCCGTATTATAATTCAATGTATTCTCAAGGCCGGCATCGTACCGTTGTTTGGTAACGTTTAACGCTTCCTTATTCGACTGAAAAGTTTGCTGTGCTGATTGATAACTTTTTTCAGCAGCCTGAAGGTCAAGCACCGCCTGGATAATGGTTTTGCTTAAGTTATTTTTTGCCAACTGTGTTGTTAGCTCTGCGTATTGATAATTGATTTTAGCCTTCCGTACCGAAGTTCTGGCCAGGAAACGGTTAAAGATCGGGATCTGCACACTGATACCGACCGACTCGTTGATATTATTTCCAAACTGGCTTAAAGCAGAGTAAGGCCCGTAGACCGGTTGAACCGTTAAAACATTAACCGCCTGCCCGGTGCCTTCAACCGTTCCTATTTGCCGTGTGATTGGGGTAGTAGCTATTACCTGTGTAGTAATTTGATTGGAATAATTTGAACCCACGCCGCCAAAAAGAGAAACAGTAGGATAGTAATTGCCTTTTGCTATTTTGATCGCCTGGGCATAAGTTTGCTGCTGTAATTCGGCCAGGCGAATATCCGGGTTAGTGGTAAATGCGGTTTTAATTACTTCTGTCGCATTGTATATGGTTCGTATATCGGTTAATTTACTGATATCCGGTTTTTCAACGGTTATATTTTTTGCCGGGTTCATTTCCATATACTGCTTTAATATCAATACAGCCAGGTCAACCTGGTTTTGGGCATTGGTTAAATTTAATTGGGCGGTTGATACCTGTGCCTGTGCCTGTGCAAGGTCGGCCCGTGTTTGATTGCCCGCTTCAAAATTTTTCTGTGCCCTATCAAGGGTAATATTTGCCAGCGCAATTTGCTGTTTAGCCGCAGCCACCAAATCCTGGTCGGTTAATATCACCAGGTAATCGGTAACAACATTTAAAAGCAGGTCGTTTTTAACCTTTGCGGTATTCGTTTTATCCACATCGAGCGATAATTTATTTTGCAATATCTGGTTGCGCAACTGGCCGCCCTGGAAAAGGGTAACGCCTACCGAAGCGGCGCCATTGACATACAGAAAGGAGTTACTGCTATAAGTATAGGTCGTTAGGTTGGGGCTTCTGCCGAAATTATAAGAGGCCTGAGGGTTCGCGTTTATGGTTGGCAGCAGGTTATTCTTAGATTGTTTATAATCTTCTAGGCCAAGCGCTTCGGTTAGCACAGCCTGTTTTATAGTAAGATTATTTTTTAAGGTTGAATCAACAGCCTGCTGAAGTGTGATCACTTGCTGGGCATTTGCAGTGTAACCAAACGCGGCCAGCAGTAATGTGCAGATACTTAAACGTTTTAAAATTAATATAGGGTATGTCATAAGGTTATATTTGTTGATAGTTCACAGTTTATTGTTCATGATGAGTATCGTTTTGAGATACTATATTTGAATGCTTCTATGAACCATCAACTATGAACTATTAACTTTTAAAAAATGTACCTGGTAAAAACGCCCTGGCTGCTTAAAAAGCTTTATCCCCAACTCACGTGGCATATGAATAACGCCTCCCGGTGCATTTACCTCACTTTTGACGACGGCCCTATACCTATTGTTACACCGTTCGTTTTAAATATTTTAAAGCAGTATAACGCCAAAGCGACATTTTTCTGCATAGGCGATAACGTGCGCAAGTATCCCGAAATTTTTGAACAAGTGAAAAATGAAGGGCATACTATCGGCAACCACACCTATAATCATTTAAAGGGTTGGGATACCGATGACCAAACCTACTTAAATAATTTTTTGCAGGCGGATAAATTATTAAACACTGCACTTTTCAGGCCGCCTTACGGGAGGATGAAACGGTCGCAGGCAAATTTGCTGAAGGAAACAATACCCGGACTGGACATCATTATGTGGTCGGTGTTATCGGGGGATTTTGATATTGGGTTAACGCCGGAGAAATGTTTAGAGAACGTTTTGAAGAATGCACGCGGCGGTGATATTATTCTTTTCCACGATAGCCTGAAAGCGAAGGAGAGGATGGAGTATGCCCTGCCCAGGGCAATGGAATACTGGAGTAAAAAAGGGTTTGAATTTAAATCATTATCTAAAAAAGGGTCATAAGAAATTAGCATATTTAAAAAAACAAAAATGACATACCGGGGAAGCAGGTTATCAGACAAATTATTTTTATATTATATAAGAAAAATACCGGATCATCCCTGTAAAGTCAGAATAATTTATTGGATAAACACAGCTTTTTTTAATGACTCGGTAAAAGTTAAAAGTAAAAACGGCTCTGTTTACGCGCTCTCAACAAAGGAATACATCGGGCACGAAATTATATTTTCCGACAATTTTGAACAACTCACCTTAATAAAATGCGACGAATTGCTAAGTAATGGCGGTAACGTAATTGATATAGGGGCAAACCAGGGGTTGCACAGTATATATCTAAGTAAGCATAGTAATGTAAGGGTTTATGCCGTGGAACCCTCTGCGCATAATTTTCAAAAACTGCTAATCAACAGGGCGCTAAATAATGCAAAGAATATTTATCCGCTTAATATTGGATTAGCTGATAAAGACTCATTTGGCTACCTTGTTAACGAGGCTCCGGGAAACTCAGGAACGGTTATGGTAGTTAACGAAACGGACGATAAAGATGCTTATTTAATAAGATTATGCACTTTGGCGGATATCGTCAACGAACTGAAGTTATCGGATATCGAACTGATCAAAATAGATGTGGAGGGTTTTGAGATGAACGTTTTTAAAGGCTTTTTTAGCAATTCTGAAATTATGCCGAAAAATATCATCATGGAATTTGGTTCGCAAATTGAACGCACCGGTCACACAATGGCTGAATGCTATGATTATTTAAAAAATTTGGGATACAGGGGCTATACAGTAGTTGGCGACATTTATGAGTTGAATGATCCATTACCCGAATGCAATTTGTGGCTTAAAAAAGCGTAGACGCAAAAACTGGCTCGCTTGTAAATAAATCGACCCTCCGGCTAATTTAGAACATCTCCAAATAACATTTGTACAAACCGCTGACATCACATTACCTGTAATTTTTGTAAATTCGCCGCACCGTCAGCCATAGGTTGATGGAGTCAATTTTTACTCACCTTAAGTTCTATAAAATGGCTTTTGATTTAGATATGATCAAAAATGTTTACGGCCGCTACAGTGCCCGCGTGGCCGCTGCCCGTAAAGCGACCGGTAAACATCTTACTTTAACCGAAAAGATATTATATGCCCACCTCTCGGAAGGAGACGCTAAGCAAGCGTTTGGCCGCGGGGTAGACTATGTTGATTTTGCACCCGACCGTGTAGCCATGCAGGATGCCACGGCGCAAATGGCGCTGCTGCAGTTTATGCAGGCGGGCCGTCCAAAGGTGGCCGTGCCCTCAACCGTGCATTGCGACCACCTGATACAAGCCAAAACCGGCGCTGCTGAAGATCTAAGCACGGCGAAAGATGTAAATAAAGAAGTATACGATTTCCTGGCTTCGGTATCGGATAAATACGGCCTGGGTTTCTGGAAACCCGGCGCGGGTATCATCCACCAGGTAGTTTTGGAAAATTATGCTTTCCCCGGCGGTATGATGATCGGCACAGATTCGCACACGCCGAACGCGGGTGGTTTGGGTATGATCGCGATTGGTGTTGGCGGCGCTGATGCCTGCGATGTAATGGCGGGTTTGCCATGGGAGTTAAAATTTCCGAAACTGATCGGTGTTAAGCTAACCGGTAAATTATCCGGCTGGACATCAGCTAAGGATGTTATTCTGAAAGTTGCCGGTATTTTAACCGTAAAAGGTGGTACCGGCGCCATCGTCGAATATTTTGGCGAAGGTGCGCGTTCATTATCAGCTACCGGTAAAGGTACGATATGTAACATGGGCGCCGAGATCGGCGCAACTACTTCTGTTTTCGGTTACGACGAAAAGATTGCCGAGTATTTAAAAGGCACCAAGCGCGCTGATATTGCCGCCCTGGCTGACGCCGTAAAAGAGCACCTTACCGGCGATGATGAAGTTTATGCCGACCCCGAACAATATTTCGACCAGGTAATTGAAATCAACCTGACCGAGCTTGAACCGCATATCAACGGCCCGTTCACACCTGACCTGGCGTGGCCGATATCAAAATTTGCTACCGCGGTTCGCGAAAACCACTGGCCGTTTCAATTGGATGTGGGTTTGATAGGATCGTGTACAAATTCATCTTATGAAGATATTACCCGTTCGGCGTCTATCGCCAAACAGGCAACTGATAAACATTTAAAAACAAAGGCGGAATTTACCATAACACCGGGTTCTGAGCTGGTACGTTATACTGTTGAACGTGATGGCTACCTGGCCACTTTTGAAGAAATGGGCGGCGTAGTGCTGGCAAACGCTTGCGGGCCCTGCATCGGCCAATGGGCGCGTCATACTGATGATCCATCGCGTAAAAACTCCATCATCACTTCTTTTAACCGCAACTTTGCCAAACGAAATGACGGCAACCCGAATACCCACGCCTTTGTAGCTTCTCCTGAGATCGTTACAGCGATGGCTATTGCCGGCGACCTTACTTTTAATCCGCTTTGCGATACGTTAACCAACGACCTGGGCGAACAAGTTAAACTGGACGAGCCATTGGGCATTGAGATGCCGATAAAAGGCTACGCTGTTGAAGATGCCGGTTACCAGGCCCCGGCCGAAGACGGCAGCCATGTCGAGGTTAAGGTTGATCCTGCTTCGTCACGCCTGCAATTGCTTGACCCGTTTCCGGCATGGGAAGGTACGGATATTACCGGCCTCAGACTGCTGATAAAAGCAAAAGGGAAATGTACCACCGACCATATTTCGATGGCCGGTCCGTGGCTGAAGTTCCGCGGCCATTTGGACAATATTTCAAACAACATGCTGATCGGCGCGATCAACTATTTCAATAACGCGTCCGATAGCGTAAAAGACCAGCTTACCGGCGAATATGGCCCGGTGCCTTTCACCCAGCGCGATTACAAGGCGCACGGCATTGGCACCATTGTGGTCGGCGATGAAAACTACGGCGAAGGCTCGTCACGCGAGCATGCAGCTATGGAACCGCGCCACCTGGGCGTACGTGCCATACTGGTAAAATCATTCGCCCGTATACACGAAACCAACCTGAAAAAACAGGGCATGCTGGCCATAACCTTCGGCGACAGCGCCGATTACGAAAGGATACAGGAAGACGATACCATTGACATTACAGGGTTGAAACAATTTGCACCGGGCAAACAACTGACAGTGGTTCTGCACCATAAAGATGGTTCGGAAGATTCGATCCCGGTAAACCACACCTATAATGCACAGCAGATCGAATGGTTTAAAGCCGGCGGCGCGCTGAACATTATAAGAAGGCAAATGGCGTCTTGAGGTAAAAACTAAAAGGCGAAAGCAGAAAGCAAATAATTCAAGCCGAAAGTTGAAAGCGTTTTATAGCTTTTTGCTTTCGGCTTTTCGCTTTCAGCTAATCTCTGTTACTCCTTCACCACCCTTTTCAGCACCAGCAAATTTTGCGCATTTATGCTGTAGCCTGATATATTATTCTGGTATAGATTAACCCGTTTATCATAGTACAATATCACCACGGGGGATTGCTGCATCACCAGGTTATCCATTTTACGGTACAGGGCGTAGCGTTTTTCGTCATTGGGTTGGTGGTAGGCTTGTTCAAAAAGATTATCGAAAGCTTTATTGTTAAAGCCGGTGTAGTTTGGCCCGTAAGGTATCTTGTTTTTTGAATAGAATACCGACAGGTAATTTTCGGCATCCGGGTAATCGGCAATCCAGGTGCCATAGAAAAAGTTGACGCCGTTTTTAGATACCAGCTCGCGCAGGCTGGCGCCCTGGGTGATCTCAACACTTGTTTTAATACCAATGCGATCAAGCTGTCCCTGCACATATTCGATCAGGCTGCGATAACCAACTGTTGTATGCAAAACAATTTCGGGCAGGCCGTCGCCGTCGGGGTAACCGGCTTCTTTCAAGAGCTGCCTGGCCCGTTCGGGATTGTAGGTGTACCCCGTAACTTCTTTGGCATCAAACCCCGGCATCCCCATAGGTATAAAGCCAGCCGAACCGGCGGTGCCCATGCTATTGCGCAGGTATTTGATCATTTTTTGCTTGTCGATGGCGTAATTAATAGCCTGCCTTATTTTTAATTTCCTTAAAGGGGAGCTTTTTACGATAGCCAAACTGCTGTCTACCAGCATGCCCAGGTAAATCGTGTTAAGGAAAGGCCCCGTACTCATAACAAATTTGCCTTTGTACTTTTGAGTTACTTTTCCCGATTTGGTAAGGATATCATCGCGATAGCTGCCGTCGATATCATTTAAAAAATCGAGCTTTTTACTGATGAAATTCATAAACGCGGTTTGCTTATCGCCGATAAACGTGGCGCGGATGGCATCAAGATGAGGCAGTCGGCTGCCGTCCTTATCTTTTTCCCAATACTTTTCATTTTTCAGCAGAACCATCACCTCGCCTTCCTTCCAGTATTTGAACTTAAAAGGGCCGGTACCTACAGGGTGCTGCCTGAAGTCTTTGCCGTAAAAATCGACTACCTCATGGGGTACAACAGAGCAGTACTGTGCCGTTAGCATGCTTAAAAGAGGAGGGAAGGGTTGTTTTAACTTTATTTGAAAAGTACTGTCGTTCGCGGCAACAAAGGCGCTTTTACCATTTACCTTATCGCTGAATATCCACGACCCTGAAGAAATTACTTTGGGGTCGATCAGCCTGTAAAAACTATAAGCAAAATCAGCAGCTACCACCCTTCGCCCGATGCCATTTTTAAATAAGGGACTGTCATGAAAATAAACATCACCGCGCAGATGGAACGTATATAAAGTACCGTCGGGCGATATTTCCCACGTTTTGGCAATAGACGGCCGCGTTTTAAGGCTGTCGTCAATTTGCACCAACCCGTTGTACAGCGCATTGTTCATCCATATGGCGTTCTGATTACGTGAAAAAGCAGGGTCGAGGGAACTCAGGCCCTCATCCAGGTTGATATTGAAAACGGTTTTATGCGCGTTTTGATCAGTTTGGTTGCAGGAGATGGATAGTACAACAAACAGGCAAAATAAAACGCGGCTTAGTTTATTCATCAGCTAAATATATCAAAAATAGCTGCCGTAACTTCGTTGCAGCGTCATGCACAAGTAATATAACGGGCTTACTTTTTTACCCAGCCGTCTTTCAAAGTCACCGTGCGGTTAAACACCAGCTTACCTGCTGTTGAGTGCTTATCCAGCGTAAAGTAGCCCTTGCGGATAAACTGGTATCCTTTGCCCGGAATGGCATTGGCCAGATCTGCTTCGATGTATGCTTTCGGGATGATTTGCAGGCTATCCGGATTCAGGTATTCTTTAAAATCGCCGTCTTCATTTGAAGGATCTTCTACCCTGAACAGGCGGTCGTATAACCTTACTTCAGCCGTATGGGCATGCGGCACACTTACCCAATGGATGGTCCCTTTTACATTGATCCCGCTGGTATCATGCCCCGATTTGGAGTCAGGGATATACGTGCATTGTATCTCTTTCACATTGCCTTGCTCATCTTTTGTAAAACTTTCGCACTTAATGATATAGGCACTTTTTAACCGCACCATCAACCCTACGCCAAGCCGGAAGAATTTTTTAGGGGGCTCTTCCATAAAATCATCCCGCTCGATCCAAAGCTCATTACTGAAAGGCAATTCCCGGCCGCCTTCGCCGCCTTCCACTTCGGGGTTGTTTTCGCTGAAAAGGCTTTCTGTTTTATCTATAGGGTAATTGGTTATCACTAATTTTACCGGGTCCAATACTGCCATGCGGCGCCACGCTGTTTTATTCAGATCCTCACGGATACAAAACTCCAGCAGGCTAACGTCGATCATATTTTCGCGTTTAGCTACGCCAATCCTTTCGCAAAAATCCCTGATAGATGCAGGCGTATACCCTCTCCGGCGCAAGCCGCTTATCGTAGGCATGCGTGGATCGTCCCAATCTTCAACATGGTTATCCTCCACCAGTTGCAGCAATTTGCGTTTGCTCATTACTGTATAATTGAGGTTAAGACGAGCAAATTCATATTGTTTAGACGGGAAAATACCCAGCTGTTCAATAAACCAATCATACAAAGGCCTGTGCGGTATAAACTCGAGCGTACAAATCGAGTGCGTGATCTCCTCGATAGAATCCGATTGCCCGTGTGCAAAGTCGTACATCGGGTATATGCACCATTGATCTCCGGTGCGGTGGTGATGGGCATGTTTGATGCGGTACATAAGCGGGTCGCGCAGCTGCATATTTGGCGAAGCGAGGTCGACCTTTGCACGCAATACTTTAGCGCCGTCGGGGTATTTTCCGGCTTTCATATCAGCAAACAATTGCAGATTCTTTTCCACGCTCCGGCTGCGGTATTGGTTTGGCGTACCTGGTTCTGTAGGTGTGCCTTTTTGCACAGCTATTTCCTCTGCTGTGCTGTCATCCACGTAAGCCAGTCCTTTTTTTATCAGGATAACGGCAAGATCATAAAGCGTATCAAAATAGTCAGAAGCGTACAGTTCATCGGCCCAATCGAAGCCCAGCCATTTTACATCTTCTTTAATGCTATCCACATATTCTACGTCCTCCTTAACCGGGTTGGTATCATCAAAGCGAAGATTGGTTTTGCCGCCATATTTATGTGCCAGCCCGAAGTTTAAACAGATAGATTTAGCGTGTCCGATATGCAGGTAACCATTTGGCTCGGGCGGAAAACGGGTAAGTACCCTTCCCCCGTATTTGCCGGATTGTAAATCTTCTTCAACAATTTCCTCGATAAAATTTAATGACCTTTCTTCGCTCATGATGTATGTAAGAATGGCAAAAATACAACTATGCACGCTAATACACATAATTGCACAAAAATTCATTTTGTAATTACTTTGTAGTAACTTTGTTGAATGGAAACTAAGCTTATTAAAATCGGCAATTCTTTTGGGATCAGGATTCCTAAATCTTTAATTCAGCAGTACGAGCTTTCCAATAACATTGAGATCGACCCGGTGGAAAAAGGGATCCTTATCAAATCTAAAAGGAAGGCACGGACCGGATGGAGAGAGCAATTAGCCAAAGCGGGTCAGGAAGGGCAGTTGCCGGATGAAGAACTATTGGAAGGGTTTACAGATGAGTTTACCGAAAAGGAATGGCAATGGTAATAAAACGTTTTGAAGTTTGGCTGGTCGATCTGAACCCTGTGGTTGGAAGTGAGATCAGTAAAGCAAGACCTTGCATCGTCATTTCGCCCAATGAGGTAAATGAAATATTAACCACAGTGACAATAGCAGCTATGACGTCAGTTGTCAGGTCTTATTACCCTCACCGGGTTAACTGTACTTTGCAAAATAAGAGCGGACAAATAGCTTTGGATCATATCCGTTCGGTATCAAAGCTCAGGTTAATAAAAAAATTAGGAACAATGGACGAAAAAACCTGCAGGCAGGTATGTGATACATTGGCAGAGTTTTTTAGCTTCGAATAAATTATGAGTAAAACGTTTAACCGCCCTATCAGGGTTTTAGTTGCCAAGGTCGGACTTGACGGGCATGACCGCGGCGCGCGCATTATCGCTACCTCTCTCCGGGATGCTGGCATGGAAGTGATCTATACCGGTTTGCGCCAAACGCCCGAAATGGTGGTGAACACCGCCTTGCAGGAAGACGTGGATGCGATAGGCGTATCTATCTTATCGGGCGCGCATATGACGGTGTTCCCAAAGATCATTAACCTGATCAAGGAAAAAGGTATGGATGATGTGCTGGTGACGGGCGGCGGCATTATCCCCCGGACGGATATGAATGAACTAAAACAAATTGGCGTAGGCGAACTTTTCCCTCCGGGCACAAATACTGCCGATATTGTTAAGTACATCACCGAATGGGTACACGAACACCGTAATTTTTAATTACCGATCATTATGTCATTTCAAAATTTACTAATCGAAAATAAAGAACGCATCCAGTATATCATTATTAACCGGGAAAGCAAGCTTAACGCTTTAAACAAAGCCACTTTAGCTGAATTACATACGGCCTTTTATGAGGCTTTTCATAATCGTGAAGTTGGCGGTATAATTATTACCGGCGCGGGGCAAAAAGCATTTGCCGCCGGGGCTGATATCGCCGAGTTCGTCGACGTCGACGCTGAAGGCGGGCGCGAAATAGCGAGGCAGGGGCAAACTACCGTTTTTGATATGATTGAAAATGGCAATAAGCCGGTTATCGCTGCAATAAATGGTTTTGCCCTGGGTGGTGGGCTTGAGCTTGCTATGGCCTGTCATATACGTTTGGCTGCAGACAATGCCAAGATGGGTTTGCCCGAAGTAACTTTAGGACTAATGCCCGGGTATGGCGGCACGCAGCGGCTTTCATGGCTGGTTGGCAAAGGCAGGGCAATGGAGTTGATTATGACAGCGGATATGATAAGCGCGCCGGAGGCACACCAATACGGGTTGGTTAACCATGTGGCAAGCCAGGCGCAATTATTGGATAAGGCTGAGGAAGTTTTAAATAAGATACTTTCAAATGGGCCATTAGCGATAGCGTCAGCAATTACTGCGATCAACGCCGCGTTTCACCCGGATGAAAATGGATTTGAGACAGAAATCAATGAGTTTTCGAAATGTTTCGGCACAAAAGATATGAAAGAAGGAATTTCAGCGTTTTTGCAAAAGCGTAAACCGGAGTTTAAAGGAGAATAGCCTATGTTTATAACCTCGTTGCCGTTGTAAAACTTTAACCCGGCCAAATACGTAACATTGAATAAAATCTCATAAATTAGCGGAATAGCTTCATTATTACCAAAATACACATTACTAAAGAATTATACTACGGATGAAGAAAATACTCATCATTGATGACGAAGTTAATGTTGCGTTATTGCTTTCAAAGTTTTTAACGCGCAATGGCTTTGATGTAACTACCGCATCAACTGGTACCGCGGGTATGGAACACTTAAAAACCGGCAATTTTAACCTGGTTTTATGCGATTTCAGACTTGAGGATACAGACGGCCGGGAGATGCTGAAAAATATTAAAACGCAATATCCCAAAACAGGGGTTATCATCATTACTGGCTATTCGGATATCAAAATGGCCGTTGAGTTAATAAAAATGGGCGCTTATGATTATATCACCAAGCCTCTATACCCTGATGAAATATTAAATACGATAAATAAAGCCTTCGAAACCCATTATGCATTGGTTGAAGAAAAGGCGCCCTCGATCAGCAAAGAAAAATCAACTAAAGAAAATAAAAAGAAGGCTTTTGCCGGTGAATTTGTATTAGGAACAAGCAAAGCATCCAAAGAGCTGTTGCGCCAGATTGAACTGGTGGCCCCAACAAATTACAGCGTAATTATAATGGGCGAAAGCGGCACAGGTAAAGAGTCGGTTGCTAAAAGTATCCACCTCAACAGCCCACGCTACAATGAGCCCTTTGTTGCAATGGACTGCGGTTCACTTACCAAAGAACTTGCAGCGAGCGAATTCTTCGGCCATGAAAAAGGCTCGTTTACAGGAGCGCTGTATACAAAGATCGGACATTTTGAAATGGCCAATGGCGGAACCTTGTTCCTTGATGAAGTGGGTAACCTGTCGTACGAAATACAGGCGGCCCTGCTGAGAACGGTACAGGAAAGAAAGGTAAAGCGAATAGGCAGTACCAAAGAAATTAACCTGGACGTGCGAATTATTATTGCAACAAATGAAAACCTGCAGGAAGGTATTCAAAAAGGAAAGTTCAGGGAGGATTTGTACCATCGCTTTAATGAATTTAGCATATACATTCCGCCATTGCGCGAGCGGGGCAGCGATATTATCCTGCTTGCAGAGCATTTTTTGAGGATCGCGAACGAAGAACTTGGGCGCAGCGTAAGCACATTCTCACCTGAAGTACTAGAGTGTTTTATGAATTATCGCTGGCAGGGGAACATCCGCGAACTGAAAAATGTGGTCCGCAGGGCGACCTTGCTTACTGAGGGGGATGAAATATTGATGAAGGCGCTTCCGCTGGAAATTTCTAACTATAAAATGCCGGTGTATGAGTATAACAACAATCATGCTGAACCCGGTGAGGTAAAGGAGCCCAGGCATGATCTGAAAAACGCTGCACAGGAAGCAGAATACGAAACGATATTAAAAGTATTAAGGGAAGTTAATTTCAATAAAACGAAAGCGGCGGACATATTGAATATCGACCGGAAAACCCTGTATAACAAAATGAAATCCATCAACCTGAAATGATATGGAAGCATCCGAAAATGAAGAAGCAGAAAGTGACAAACCTGTCGCGCCTGAAACGCTTCGTGTTTTGAGGCACGATATTAAAAATCAACTTTCAAACATTCATTTGGCTATTGAACAGCTTAGGTATGAAATACCTGACATATCTGAAGATTGTACGTTTTACCTCGATTCGATAATAAAGAGTTCGGAAACAATAAATAAGCGGATAACTGAACTCACTTAAAATATATTCAATTATAAAATTGTTATATTCACAGGAGAAGGGGCGATGTTTTCAAAGTAGCTAAAACTTTTTAGCTTATTTTTTCTTTATTGAACATACAACTAAACCTAATGTCAGTTTTTACCTATAAGCAGCGCAATAACATTATTCTTGGGACTATTGTTATTTTGGGCTGTTTTTTAGTTTATGCATTAAGCGGTTTATTTAGTTCGATACTTGGCGCTATTGTGCTTTTTACCATATTCAGGCCGGTTTATTTGGAGCTGGTTGAAAAAAGGCACTGGAATAAATCCCTGGTTGCCTTACTGGTTATTTTAACCTCTCTCATTTTAATTGTAATCCCGTTTTTATCGCTAAGTATTTTGGTGGTTAATAAAATAGCAGGAATTAACCGCAATTCGTTCGATCTGCAGGGTTGGACCACCAGGATTGACGATTACGCGGGTTATCATTTTAACCAGCCGCATATCGCCGAAAATACCATGCAAAAGATAGGCATATATGCAACAGACCTATTTCCGTCTATTTTAGGAAGTGCTGCAAATATTTTTATAACACTGCTGGTATTATACTTTCTGTTATACTTTATGCTGGTGCAGCTACGTGAATTTGAAGCCGTACTGTTAAAATATGCGCCTTTCCGCGAACAGCACGCTTTGCGATTTGCCGTCGCGTTACGCAATTCAACTTACTCAAATGTATTAGGGCAGGGGATCATAGCGGTAACACAGGGCACTTTACTTGCTATGGGCTTTTATGCTTTCCAAATACCCGATCCTATCTTCTGGGGCGTGATCGGCGCTTTTATTTCATTTTTACCCGTTGTGGGCGCACCAACATTAAGTATACCTGCAAGTATTATATTATTTGCCCAGGGGCATACGTTAAAAGGCATTTTGATGCTGGCCTATGGCTTGATATTTATAGGCAACGTGGATAATTTTTTACGAATGATCATCAATAAACGAATGGCCAACACACATCCGCTTATTTCAATTATTGGTGTTTTTATAGGTATACCTCTTTTTGGAATTCTTGGATTGGTTTTTGGGCCATTATTGCTATCTTACTTCTTATTATTGCTGGAAATTTATGAAACTAACCGGTTGGCAGCCGACAGGCTTGAACGTATAAGAACAGGGCCGGATGCATAAGTTGGCAGATAACTGGTGACCACGCCAAAATGTAATAATAGTGCAGATGGGAAAAGAGAGACAAAAAGTCTGATTAGTAACATTTGGCAAGATATTTAATCAAAATAAAAACAAAAAACCAACTTTAAAATTTAGTAGTATATGAACGATAACTCAAAAGTATTTGTCGCATTGCTTGTAGGGCTGGCGGCAGGGGCAGCATTAGGGATTTTATTTGCACCTCAAAAAGGTGAAGAAACGCGCGATAAACTTGCTGAATCGCTAACAAGCCTGGGCGATTCAATAAAAGAAACCGCGGCGGCCGAACTCGATAAGCTTATCGGGTTGAAAGATAAGGTTGTGGATAATATTAAAACCAAGGTAAACGGTGCCGAAGTTGAATACCAGGACGACCTGGAACACGCGTAACATAAACTTATCCCGGGTAACAAATTACAAATTACCCGGGATTTAAAAAAAACATATGGAAGCCGAAAAAGAAACGCCGCCGCCGCCGCTTGTCGACCAGCTTAAAGAATATGCCGAAACGCGCATTAAGCTGGCCAAATACCAGGCTATTGAAGGCGGCACAACAATTGCTGCAAGTATCATTGCCGAGGCTGTTGCTATTGGCAGCGTGATTTTAGCATTCATATTCGCCAGTTTTGCGTTAGCATTTTATTTGGCCGACCTGCTGCATGATAACTGGAAAGGTTTTGGAATTGTTGCCCTATGCTATATCATATTTGCTGTTATTTTAAAATATAATAAGCAAACCCTCGAAAAGCCGATCGCTAATACGTTTATTCAAAAGATATTTAAAAAATAGAATAATGGGTCTACCTATCAGAAATATTAATGATTTGCAAGACGAAATAGCCCGGCTCAAAGATCTTAAGGATGAGCAGGGCGCGGTATTAAAACAACGTTTTAACAGCCCCACAGCTATACTTGCAAGTATATATTCGCTTTTTTCCGGGTCGTCAGGCTCGGATGGGGCAACAAAAAGCAGTATTTTTGACCAGGACTTTGTAGGCTTACTCTCCCGTATTCTATTACCATTTACACTAAATAAAACATTGTTCCGGAATTCGGGCTTTATCGTAAAAGCCCTGGTAGGGCTTGTTTCTCAAAAAGCTTCGCGTTTTATCAATGAAGAATCTGTCACCAATCTTTGGGATAAAGCAAAATCTATTTTCGCCCATTTTACCGGCAAAAAAGACGACGAATCTCCTGCGCACAAAGGCGTGCCTGCTTTCAGCGAAACGTTTTGATTAAGTCGTAAGTTAGCTTTAGTTGTAAGTTATAGGTTGCAAGTTGTAGGCCACGAAGGGTCTTACCTAAGCACTGCCTTTCACTTTCACTTTCACTTTCACCTCTTACCTTTCGCCTTTCACCCTTTACCTTTCGCCTTTTACCTCTTTTATCAATATTCATTGTATATTCGAATAAATTTTTCGACAATGAACGGATACTCCTTTATAAGAGGTTTGCACTCGGGTTTCAGATATATCATATTCGTGTTACTGGTGCTGGCAATCATCCAGGCGCTGCTCGGTTGGCTGGGAAAAAGGCCGTATACCGAAGTTAACCGAAAGGTGAATTTGTTTACACTGATCGCGGCGCATACGCAACTGCTGATAGGGATCGTCTTATATTTTATAAGTCCGTTTGTGCAATTTAACAGCGCTACCATGAAGGATCCGGTTTCACGCTATTTTACCGTGGAACATTGGGTGATGATGATTATTGCCATTGCATTGATCACAATCGGCTACAGCAAATCAAAAAAGGTTGTATTGCCCGAAAGCAAACATCAAACGGTATTTATATTTTATATAATAGCCCTGTTTGTCATTATTGGGGCAATATTGGCCGGTCATTTCCCTGTTTTAGGGTAAACAGACCAAAAAAGTTCAGAAAAAATTTGCTAATTCAAATTTCTTTATAAATTTGTGACCGAAATGATCAAAATCAATCATAAAAATATTTGGTGGCACCAATTAAATTTGGCAGCCGGATAATTTTGATCTGAAAGATTAATCAATTGTAAACCTAATAGGAAACCCGGCGAAGCTCATTTGCTGGGTTTTTTGTTTTTAAGGGTATTGAGGAAATAATGAAGAAACATAAAATAATAACAACACATAAAAAATTACTGGCCGATACAACCACACCTGTTAGCATTTATCTCAGGTTGAGGGATATCTTTCCCAATTCATTATTGCTCGAAAGCTCGGATTACCATAGCCGCGAAAATAGCTTAAGCTATGTTTGCTGCGAGCCGATCGGCGGCATTGTACTGGATAACGGCATCTTAAAGAAAACTTACCCCGACGGGACAACAGAGATCCACCGACCCGGAGAATTTGAACTGATCAGCCAAATCAATAATTTTATTGACAGTTTTGAAATCCAGCCTAACCCTTTAAAAATAATATCGAACGGTTTGTTTGGCTATTTTACCCACGAGGCAGTTGAACATTTTGAAACGATACGATTAAAAGAAAGCGGCGATTTAACCCGGACCATACCGGTGATGCAATATCATATTTACAGGTACATCATCGTTATCGACCACTTTAAAAATGAGCTGTATATTTTTCACAATATGCCTAACGGCGCGGAAGACGACAATGGCCTTCAAAAAGTCAATGACCTGATCAGGAACAAAAACTTTCCCGAATATCATTTTGAAAGTAAAAATCAGGAGCAGTCGAACTTAAGCAACGCGGAATTTATGGCCGTGGTTGAAAAGATGAAAGAGCATATTTACCGCGGTGATGTTTTCCAGATCGTACCGTCGCGGGCGTTTTCAAGGGGTTTTTTGGGCGATGAGTTTAATGTTTACAGGGCGCTGCGCTCAATTAATCCATCGCCTTATTTATTTTATTTTGACTATGGTGATTTCCGAATATTTGGATCCTCGCCTGAAGCACAGATCATCATCAAAAACCAGGTTGCCAGTATATTTCCTATTGCCGGTACGTTCAAACGCAGCGGGGATGATGAAAAAGATGCGGAAATTGCGCGCAGCCTGGAGAATGACCCAAAAGAATCGGCCGAACACGTTATGCTGGTTGATCTGGCGCGGAACGATCTGAGCCGGCATTGCTGCGACGTGGAGGTTAAGGCATTTAAAGAGGTACAATATTATTCGCATCTTATTCATTTGGTATCGCACGTTAGCGGCAAGCTGCTGCCCGGCGTTTCGTCATTTAAAGTGGTGGCTGATACGTACCCGGCCGGCACATTAAGCGGCGCGCCAAAATACAGGGCCATGGAGATCATCGATGAAAACGAGAAGACAAAACGTGGTTTTTACAGTGGCGCCATCGGTTATATGGGTTTTAACGGCGATTTCAATCATGCGATCATGATCCGCTCGTTTTTAAGTAAAAATAACACGTTACATTACCAGGCCGGGGCGGGCATTGTGGCCGGATCGATAGCCGAAAGTGAATTGAAAGAGGTTGACAATAAAATAGCGGCTTTAAGGAAAGCCATTGAGATGGCAGAGGAGTTATAGATGCAGTGCGCGGTTTGCAGTTTGCAGCGGAATACTAATACAAATTAAATGCCCTCCGCCAATAGGCGGGACAGAATTGAGAGGGATAAAATGGACAAGAAAATTTTAATAATAGACAACTACGATTCGTTTACATATAACCTGGTTCACCTGGTTAACGAGATAGGGCTGCAATGCGAAGTGTGGCGGAACGATAAGTTTGCGATCGGTGATGTGGATGCTTATGACAAGATCATCCTGTCGCCCGGGCCGGGGATCCCGTCCGAGGCAGGGTTGCTGTTGGACGTAATTGAAAAATACTCACCCACGAAAAGTATTTTTGGCGTTTGCCTTGGCCAGCAGGCCATTGCCGAAGTTTTCGGCGGAAAGTTATATAACCTGAGGCAGCCAATGCATGGCATTGCCACGCCGGTAAAAGTTACTGACCAGCACGAGAAGCTTTTTATCGGGCTGCCCAAAAGCTTTAAGGTGGGCCGTTACCATTCGTGGGTGGTGGATGAAAAAGCAATCCCGGGATCACTTACGGTAACCGCTATCGATGAAGCCGATAATTCGGTAATGGCATTGCGCCACAATCAGTTTGATGTGAGGGGTGTACAATTTCACCCTGAATCGGTATTAACTGAATATGGAAAAGAACTGATGCACAACTGGCTGTCACCTGTTGAATCATTGGTTGAGGCCAACTGAAATAAGTCCTGAGTCTGATGTCGCAAGTCCTTAGTTAAACTGGGGTTAATGACTCAAGACTTAGGACTCAAGACTATCGACTTTACTAAAATGAACATACTCGATAAAATCGTCATCAATAAAAAAAGAGAGGTGAAGCTAGCCAAAAGCCTCACTTCGCGGGATCAACTGGAAAAATCGGAGTTTTTTCAGAGGGGCTGCTACTCGTTTAAACAGTTTTTACTTGATCCGCTACGCACAGGCATTATTGCCGAATTTAAGCGCAAATCGCCGTCAAAGGGTATTATCAATGATAAAGTAAGCGTACAAAGCGTTACCGCGGCCTATGCATCTGCCGGTGCCTCAGCTTTGTCGGTGTTAACTGATAAGGATTTTTTTATGGGCAGCAAAGTGGATATTATACAGGCCCGGCAGGCTAACAGTATACCGGTTTTGCGGAAGGATTTTATGATCGACGAGTATCAGGTGATTGAAGCAAAGGCCTGGGGTGCGGATATCATATTGCTGATTGCCGCCATTTTAACGCCGGTCGAAATACAAAATCTTGCATCTCTTGCAAAAGGCTTCGGATTAAATGTGTTGCTAGAGGTGCATAACCTGGAAGAACTTGAACGAAGCATCAATCCCAATTTGGATGCAATTGGGGTAAATAACCGCAACCTTGCGGATTTTACCGTTTCCGTGGAAACAAGCTACGCCTTAGCCCCGTATATTCCGAAAGAATTTTTAAAGATATCGGAAAGCGCCATCAGCAATCCGGAAACCATTAAACAGCTTAAGGCCGCCGGGTTCAACGGTTTTTTGGTCGGCGAGAATTTTATGAAACAGGACGACCCTGGTATGGCAATGCGGGATTTTGTAGCCGGGTTAAAATAATATAATTATTTTGTCATTACCATGTGCCGATAGACGGAATGACAATCTCATAGTCATGCACGACCGTTCGGCATTGTTCGCGATTGCCGCGCTACGCTCGCAATGACAAAGTTTTTTATTGATTGTGTTTCCATTCCCAATTATTTAACTTCACCCGTCATACACAGTCCCCAAAATGAAGAAAACAATTACGCTAAGCTTACTCCTTGCCACGGCTGCACTTGCGCAGGCCCAGCAAACAATGATCACCGGATTTACAAATACGTCCGCGGCTAAAGAGCTTCAAACTGAACACACTTTTGACGCCTCGCTGAATGCCGCGCGCATTGGCGAAACCATCAAAGAGCTGTCGGCATTTCCGCACAATTTAGGCTCGGCGGGCAGCAAGGCCGTAGCCGAAAAAATACTTCAAAAGTATAAAAGCTATGGACTTGATGGACATATCGAAACTTTCACAGTTCTTTACCCTACGCCCAAAACACGTATGCTTGAGCTTACCGGGCCTACGCATTATTCCGCGCTGTTAAAAGAGCCTGCATTGTCTGAGGATGCAACATCAGGGCAGGCCAACCAGTTGCCAACGTATAATGCGTGGAGCGCCGACGGCGACGTAAGCGGCCAGCTGATATTTGTAAACTACGGCTTGCCGGATGATTATGAAACGCTGGCTAAGATGGGCATTGATGTAAAGGGGAAAATTGTTATTGCCAAATACGGCCGCTCGTGGCGGGGTATAAAGCCAAAAGTAGCTTATGAACATGGTGCGATTGGCTGTATTATTTACTCCGACCCGGCCGATGATGGTTATACGGCAGGTGATGTGTATCCCAAAGGCGCGTATAAAAATGAATACGGCGTGCAGCGCGGCTCAGTAATGGATATGGTTATTTATCCCGGAGACCCGCTTACACCCGGTGTTGGCGCAACCAAAGACGCCAAACGGTTAGATAGGAAGGACGCGCCGACGATATTGAAGATTCCGGTTTTACCGATTAGTTACCACGACGCCCAACCGCTTTTGGCCGCACTGGATGGTACGGTTGCGCCGCGCAATTGGCAGGGCACACTGCCCATCACTTATCATATAGGGCCCGGAAAAGCGATGGTTCATTTGAAACTTGAATTTAATTGGGACATGGTTCCGGCTTATGATGTTATTGCCAAAATAAAAGGCACCGTTTGGCCGGATGAATGGGTAATGCGCGGTAACCACCACGATGCCTGGGTAAATGGCGCCAGTGACCCGATAAGCGGACAATCCGCTATGCTTGACGAGGCAAAGGCCCTGGGTGATCTATTAAAAACAGGATGGAAGCCAAAGCGCACGATCGTGTATTGCTCGTGGGACGGTGAAGAGCCGGGCCTAGTCGGTTCTACCGAATTTGCGGAAGAACATGCGGTGGAACTACAGCAGAAAGCGGTAGTATATATCAACTCTGACAGTAATGGGCGGGGCTTTTTAGGCTCGGGCGGTTCGCAGGCGCTAGAAAATTTTATGGATGAGATTACCCAAAATGTAACCGATCCACAAACTAAAGTTAGTGTATACGACCGTAAAAAAGCGCGTGAATTGGTTAATGCCTCATCGGTAAAAGATAAAAAGGAAATACTGGACCGTAAGGTAAGCCCTCTTGAATCGCTGGGTTCGGGATCTGATTATTCCTCATTCCTGCAACACCTGGGCATCCCCACATTAGACCTTGGTTTTGGCGGCGAAGATGGCGGCGGCGATTACCACTCCATTTACGACTCATATGATGATTATCACAAGTTCAAGGATGGCGACTTTAAGTATGGTGTCGCCTTGTCAGAAACTGCGGGCCATGCTGTCCTGCGTATGGCTGATGCAGATTTGCTGCCTTTTGATTTTCGTTATTTACAATCCACCATTAATAAGTATGTGACTGAGGTAGGCGAACTGGCCGACAAAACACGTGAAAATACGGCAATGGAGAACCGGCTGATAAAAGCAAACGATTTTGCCCTGGCTGCCGATCCCGCCAAACGTGAACAATTGCCTGTCGCTAAATCAGAAGTGCCTAAAATTGATTTCTCGGCGCTGAAAGCGGCTATGGACACCTTAAAGAAAAGCGCTGACAAGCTGGCGGCAAGATGGACTGCAGCTTCGCTAACCAATGAAGATCACGATAAGATAAACAAACTGCTTTACCATGCCGAACAGCAATTATTATCGGAGGGCTTGCCGCGCCGGACATGGTACCGCCACACCATTTATGCTCCCGGATTTTATACCGGTTATGGCGTAAAAACTTTGCCGGGCATCCGCGAAGCTATTGAACAGCGTAACTGGACAGAGGCGCAGGAACAAATAGCGGTAGTAGTTAATAAGATAAATAACCTGGCGGCTTATTTAGATGGGGCGATGTAAAGAATATTATTGTAGAGACGCAATGCATTGCGTCTCTACAGTTTTTATCCATTGAATATCGATACAGCCTTTTCAATCCGCATAACCGTTTCTTCTTTTCCCAGCAAAGCAGCAATATCAAAAACATGCGGGCCGAATTTACCACCTACCAGCATGATGCGGAAGGGCAGCATTAATTCTCCTGCTTTTATACCCGTTTCTTCGGCTAAAGCTTTAAAGTCTGCTTCGAGCGCATCAGGTTCCAACGTGTCGGTATTGTTTATCGTGCCGATGAAAGCACTAAAAAACTCCGCCTTGGCGTCCGTCCATTTCGGTTTTACGGAATTGACATCATATTCTTTCGGCTGTTCAAAAAAGTAGGCCGACTGCTGGTAAAAATCGGTCAGTAAAACGCATCGCTCTTTTACCAGTTCAATAACGCGCTCCAAATAGTCTTCATTAACAATCGCAATACCTTTATCTTCCAATATTTCTCTGACTTTCGACTTCAGACTCCAGACTTCGGACTTCTTAATCCACTCCGCATTGAACCATTTGGCTTTTTCGAAATCGAATTTTGCCCCGGCTTTGCTCACACGTTCAATAGAGAATTTTTCTATCAGCTCATCCAGTGTAAATAATTCCTGGTCTGTACCATCATTCCAGCCGAGGGTAGCCAGCAAGTTTAAAAATGCTTCCGGCAAAAAGCCCAGTTCACGGAAACCTGGCGTTAGCTCACCTGTTTTGACATCAAACCAGCTCATGGCATAAACCGGGAAACCTAAGCGCGCGCCATCGCGCTTGCTCAGTTTGCCGTGTCCATCGGGTTTTAATATCAGCGGCAGATGCGCCCATTGCGGCATATCGGCTTTCCAGCCCAAATATTCCCATAGTAACAAGTGTACCGGCGCGGATGGCAGCCATTCTTCTCCGCGGAAAGCGTGCGATATTTTCATCAGATAATCATCCACCACCACAGCTAAATGATAAGTAGGCATCCCATCGGCCTTCAACAATACCTTATCGTCGACCTGGTTGGTTTCGAAACTTACATGCCCGCGTATCATATCATCGAAGCCCACCCTTTCATCAGCGGGCATTTTAATGCGAATAACGTGAGGCGTATGCTTATCCAATAACTCATCAACCTGGTGCCCGGTTAACGATAGTGAATTGCGCAACCCATCGCG
>JAQBOH010000057.1 GCA_028288125.1 Mucilaginibacter sp. | reverse complement strand
AAGGTGAAAGGTGAAAGGTGAAAGGTGAAAGGTGAAAGGTGAAAGGTGAAAGGTGAAAGGTGAAAGGTGAAAGGTGAAAGGTGAAAGGTGAAAGCCTTACGAAGTTTTGAAAACTTCGTAAGGCTGCCAGTAATATACTTTGGCAAGGTTTTTAGCGTATTAAATACATATTAAATTTAACCTACGATGAATAAAGAAACCTTTTATCCTGGCTTTGACGATGAAAACGAAGACAGGGACAAAACTTTGAAAGACGAGCTGGGCGAAACCATCGATAAGGAAGACCTGACTTATAATGCCGAAGATAACAGCTTTGAATATGACGTTAAAAGCGACGACCCCGATTATCAGCATCCCGACCCTTATAATACTTCAGTAAAAAATGGTGAGGACATGAATTCAACATATGATGAAGCCAACCCGTTTGATGCCGTTGATGAGTATATACCAAATGAGTCGCTCGAAACGGATGCGGATAAGCTGGGAATGCATGTTGATGACGGTGAGATCATTGAACTGGATGCAGTGGACCGGGCTTTGAGTCATACCCCTGAAGATGACCGCGATGACCTGGATGAAGAGGGTTATCCTAAAAATGACGCTCGGTAAATACGACGGTCGTTTTGTCATAACCCCGTAATCTGCATACCTGCACGTCAAAAATGTGCACATTAACCTTATCTTTGCGGCATAATAAAGCCCATTATGCTTAAAGGATTTTTCAATGTTCCGGTGCCCCAAAACGAGGCTGTATTAAATTATGCTCCTGGGAGTCCGGAACGCGCATCGCTTAAAGCGGCGCTAGATGAAGCTCGCTCATTGCAGACAGATATACCGATGTACATCGGCGACAAAGAGGTTAGAAGCGGCAAAACCGCCCATATCCGCCCGCCGCACGACCATAAACACATACTGGCAACATACCACGAAGGCGATAAAAGCCACGTTACGGCTGCCATCGATGCCGCGCTCACAGCAAAGGCCGACTGGGAGAATTTACCCTGGGAACAAAGGGCTGCCATATTTTTAAAAGCTGCCGACCTGCTGGCTGGCCCATACCGGGCCAAAGTAAACGCGGCAACTATGCTTGGTCAGTCGAAAAACGCGTACCAGGCCGAAATTGACAGTGCTTGTGAACTGATCGACTTTTTGCGCTTTAATGTACATTATATGAGCCAGATTTACGGGCAGCAGCCACCTATTTCGGGCAAAGGCGTATGGAACAGGGTTGAACAACGCCCGCTGGAAGGTTTTGTGTTCGCGTTAACACCGTTTAACTTTACAGCTATCGCCGGTAACCTGCCATCTTCTGCCGCGCTGATGGGCAATGTAGTGGTTTGGAAGCCTGCAAACACACAAATTTATGCAGCTAATGTGCTGATGCAGGTGTTCCGCGAAGCGGGTGTTCCGCCGGGCGTTATCAACCTGGTTTATGTTGACGGGCCTTTAGCGGGTGAAGTTATCTTCAATCATCCTGATTTTGCCGGAATACATTTTACCGGTTCAACTGGCGTATTCCAAAATATCTGGAAAACCATAGGCACTAATATTCATAAATATAAAACCTACCCGCGCATAGTGGGTGAAACCGGCGGTAAGGACTTTGTTTTGGCGCATCCAAGCGCTGACGCTGATGTGGTAAATACTGCCTTGCTGCGCGGCGCTTTTGAATACCAGGGGCAGAAATGTTCCGCTGCTTCACGGGCTTACATCCCGGTTTCGTTATGGCCCGCTGTAAAAGAAAAAATGCAGCGCGATATGGCCTCTTTTAAAATGGGCCCGGTGGAGGATTTCGGGAATTTCATCAACGCCGTGATCGACGAGAAATCGTTTGATAAGCTGGCTAAATATATTGACGCGGCGAAAGCCGATAAGAATGTGGAAGTTGTTGCGGGTGGCAAGCATGATAAAAACGACGGCTGGTTCGTTGAGCCAACCGTAATTAAGGTAAACGACCCTTATTATGTAACCATGTGCGAAGAATTGTTCGGCCCGGTATTATCTGTTTATGTGTATGAGGATAGCAAATTTGACGAAGTGCTGGATATTATCGACAAAACGTCGATCTACGCTTTAACCGGCGCGGTTATCTCGCAAGACAGGTACGCTATCGCCGAAGCTACACATCGCCTGCGCAATGCCGCCGGAAACTTCTATATCAACGATAAACCTACAGGCGCCGTAGTGGGCCAGCAGCCTTTTGGTGGAGCGCGGGGATCGGGAACAAATGATAAAGCCGGATCGATGATCAATTTATTGCGCTGGGTATCACCGCGCACCATTAAAGAAACATTTGATCCGCCGAAAGATTACAGGTACCCATTTTTGGGTTAACCCATAGTCGATAGTCCATAGTTCATGGCAGAATAAGTAAGTAAAATTGGCTATAGTTCGAATCATCTATAGTCAATAGATAATAGACCGTTGCAGAATAAGTGCGTGAAATTTGATATGGTCTATGGACTATCGACCATCGACTTCCTACTTGAACTTAAACACGTTATCCATATTGGCATCATCGTAGGCGCTTACCTTTAAATCGGTAATAATGCCTGTTTTGAGGCTATACACCCATCCGTGTACACCTAATGGCTGGCCATTATGCCAGGCGTTTTGAACGATGGATGTTTTGCAGAGGTTATAAACGTTTTCAATTACGTTGTATTCAACAAGCCGGTCGCAGCGTTCATCGATGTCTTTGATTTGGTCCAATTCATTTGCATGCAGGCGGTATACATCCTTTATATGCCGCAGCCAGTTATCGATCAACCCAAACTGCTCATTACTGATGGCAGCCATTACGCCGCCGCATCCATAGTGGCCGGTAACGATAACCTGTTTTACCTTTAACACATTTACCGCGTAGTCAAGCACCGAAAGCATGTTCATATCGGAGTGAATAACCATGTTAGCGATATTGCGATGTACAAATATTTGCCCCGGCGCGGTATGGGTTATTTGATTTGCCGGTACACGGCTATCGGCGCAGCCTATCCAAAATACGGGCGGCGCCTGGCCTTTCGCCAGGTTCTCAAAATAATGAGGATCTGATTTCAGCGTATCTTCGACAAACTGTTTATTTCCTTCCAGCAAATTTTTATATAGTTCGCTATTAAGCGTGTCGTTTTCAATTTTAGCGCACATGATTTTTCAAAGGATTAGGTTAATCATTCCGGAAGGTAAAGATAAAAGTTGATCGTTAAATGTTGTATTGCTATTTTGTAAACTGATCTCTAACCTTTTTATATAACTTAAGTTATGTTGCCGAAACAGAAGCCGCAGCTTCTTTCGGATTTACTGACTTTGCTGACTAATCTAACCTTCAAATCACTTCCGCGCCAGGCTGTCGGCTTTTGCCTTTGCCTTTTTCTTGAAAAAACCTTTGAGCAAAAAGTTATGCTGTACGGCTTCAAGATCCTGGTTTAGTAAAACAGAACTTTGCTGCAGATTATTCATTGTTGTTCTAACCTGCACCGCGCCTTTCGGATCGTTTAGCAATATACCTAATGCATTATCGGTAGTGTTTAATTTATTGCTTGCTTTATTCAGGTTGTTAGTAAGTGTGGATGCGTTAGCCGCTGCTTGTTGTAACTGTGCCGCAGCTGCTTTGAACCGGTTAAAGGTTACCGTATCGGTAAATAACTTATCGGCCAGGCCGCCTTTAGTGTTTATTTTATTGCTGAACTGGTTAAGCTGAACAGCCAAACGCGCGGCGCTAGTGGTTGCTGCCTGTAAATTACGCATCGAGCTTTTTAGCTGTTCGCCCATCAGGCTGTCCGCTAATAACGCACCTACAGTTCCTTTTCCCTGCAACATTTTATGGCTCAATATTTTAAAGTCGGTTGTGATGCCAAGCAGGTTTTGGTTATTTTGCTGAAGTACTTTCAGCATATCATCGGTTGATAATAATTTTTCGGCCTGCAGTACATCGCCATCCTGTACAACAGGCGCCTGGGGGCTTCCGCCGTCAATAACGATGATCTTATTGCCGATTAGCCCGTCCGATCCTATCCGGACACCGGCATTCCTATGGATATATTGCTGCGTAGCCTGGTCAACGTTCATCATTACATCCACCTTGGATGCGCCGGTAAAATGAATACTGCTGATGGTGCCTACCTTAACACCCGAGAACCAAATATTATTCCCTTTTTTTAATCCGGCGACATCATCGAAGATGGCGCTGATATGAAGGGTTTTCGCAAAGCTTTTTTGTTGGCCACCAAGCGTAAATACACCCAATAAAAATATAACCGTTCCAAGCGCTAAAAAAATGCCGACCGTTATTGCTTTCCTATTATCTGCTGTAGCCATAATAAATGGTATAAATCTATTGTATAAAGTTATAATCAAAAAAAGGTTTTACCCTATCGTCATCAGTATTAAATACTTCGTCAAACGTCCCTACCCGCTGGAATTTTCCATCCAAAAGCATGGCTATCCGGTCGCCGGTTGATTTGGCACAGGTAAGGTCATGCGTAATAATGATAGACGAGGTATCATACTTTTGCTGCACCTCGTTGATCAAATCGTTTATTTCGATGCAGGTGATTGGGTCCAGGCCGGCGGTTGGCTCATCATACAGCATGATCTCGGGGTTCAAAATAAGCGTGCGGGCAATACCGATACGCTTGCGCTGCCCGCCCGAAAGCTCTGCCGGCATTTGATTGATGGTTTGCGAAAGGCCAACGGCATCCAACACCTTTTCTACTTCAGTGTCTATCTCTTCACGTGTAATATTTTTACGGTTGCGCACCAGGGGGAACTCCAGGTTTTTACGCACTGTCATACTATCATATAACGCGCTGCTCTGGAACGAAAAACCTATCCGTATGCGCAGTTCCTGTAATTCCTTTTCGCTGATGTTTGCTACATTCTGACCTAAAACTTCAATCGTGCCCCTGTCGGGTTTTAACAAGCCTGATATTAGTTTTATGAGCACCGATTTACCTGTCCCCGAGCGGCCCAGCACCACCAGGTTTTCTCCCTGGTAAAGGTCAAGGTCAATGCCGCGCAGCACCGCATAGTCTTCAAACGACTTCTCGAGCCCGTGGATGCTGATCACCTTTTTTTTATGATCGATATGTGCTTTTGCCTTTTCCATTGTTACCTCAATCAGCGGAAGTTACCTATGATCTGTACGATAATGATTTCTTCTATAAATACGATAAACATCGCGGTCACAACCGCGCCATTAGCGGCCTTACCAACCCCCTCGGTACCCTTGGTCGAATAATATCCCTGGTAACAGCCAACAATTCCGATCGTAAAACCAAAAACGACAGATTTTATTAACGACGCGGTAAAATCGAGAAACGTAAGCGGCTCAAAAACCTGCTCCATAAAAGTGGTGTAGCTGGTACCCTCATTCTGGTTTACATTTAAATAGGCACCGAGTAACGCAATAAAAGCAGTATAACTGGCCAAAATGGGTATAGTAACGGTGGTTGCAATTACCCTTGTGCAAACCAAATATTTAAATGGCTTGGTACCCGAAACCTCCATCGCATCAATCTGCTCCGTTACACGCATTGAGCCCAACTCGGCGCCGATGCTGGAACCTACCTTGCCCGACGCGATGAGCGCGGTAACCAATGGCGCCAACGCACGCATAATGGCTATTGAAACCAACGAGGGCAGCCACGAGGTGGCGCCGAATTCCGAAAGCGAAGGCCGTGATTGTTTTGTAAATATAAGGCCTACAATAAATCCTGTTACAGTAATTAGGGTGAATGAGCGCACGCCCACTTCAAAACATTGCCGCACAATTTCTTTAAATTCAAACGGCGGCAAAAATGCTTCTTTAAAAAACCGGAGCACAAACAAGTGAACTTTATAGAGGTCGGCGAAAAACTCTGCCAGGCGTTGCTTAAGTGAAAAGCCGGTTTTTTCTGCAGGCGGAGATGTGGTACTTTTTTTATTCATTAATCCGATAAAGGTATTTACTTCTGTAACATTATAATGTGCTTACTACAAAAAACTTGGTAAGATGTTTGTCATTTATAACGGGCCCAGGCAATTTATCCCAAATTTTCCCGTTTCGGGCGGCATTATTTTCAAAATCAATAAAACCAATGCGCCGCAAATTGTATGACCTTTTTAATTGCCGGTAAAAAATAAATTATAATAGCATATCTTTAAACCCCGGACAGTAACCTAAGAATTAAAGTAAATTTCATTTCGACGAGGAACGAGGAGAAAACTATGAATAAGCAAAGCACAACGCGTTATGTATAGCTTTCTAACTACCCTTCGAATGAGATATAATTATAAAACATAAACCATAAAAATGAAATCTTTGAACCGCTTCCTGTTTGCCCTGGCAATCAATATTGCCATTTGCACAACCCTATTCGCGCAAAAATTTGAAGAACTGGCCCAAACCCCGCCTATGGGATGGAACAGCTGGAACACTTTTCAAACCAGAATTGATGAACCGCTGCTAAAAGGCATGGTTGATACTTATGTTTCATCCGGCATGAGGGACGCGGGTTACACTTACTTTGTTTTGGACGATGGCTGGATGGCCATGGAGCGCGACCGGGACGGCAACCTAGTTGCCGACCCGAAAAAGTTTCCGCATGGGATGAAAGCATTTGCCGACTATGTGCATTCAAAAGGATTGAAGTTTGGCATTTACAACTGTGCGGGAACAAAAACATGCGCGGGTTACCCTGGCACCCGCGGCTACGAATACCAGGACGCGCGTCTATATGCCTCATGGGATGTTGATTACCTGAAATTTGACTGGTGCAATACAGCGGGCATAAATGCACGCGAAGCTTACGCTACCATGAGCAAAGCTATCCGCGCGGCAGGCAGGCCAATGATATTCAGCTTATGTGAGTGGGGCGAGCACCAGCCCTGGCGTTGGGCAAAAACTGTTGGCCAGTTATGGCGCAGCACCGGTGATATAGGGGTCGCGTTTGACAAACCCATTACCAGGAACGGGTGGACGCCTTTAAGCGTGCTCAATATTTTAGACCGCCAGGACAGTATCCGGCAATATGCCGGCCCCGGCCATTGGAACGATCCGGATATGCTGGAGGTAGGTAACGGGATGACTTACAACCAGGATAAGGCCCATTTTTCGCTATGGTGTATGCTGGCGGCGCCGTTAATGGCCGGGAACGATCTGCGCAAAATGCCGGAACAAACGGCAGCTATACTCACCAATAAAGAAATGATAGCCATTGACCAGGACCCGCTGGGCATTGAATGTTTTAAATATTACTCATTCGACGGCTTAGAGATATTTGTAAAGCCATTAGCTAATAATGAATTGGCGGTTTGCTTTTTGAACCGCTCAAACCGCCAGCAGATGATAAATTATGACTGGAAAGACCATGCTATAACTGACGATTTTTCAAAGGTCAATATCGATTTTAACCAAACCACTTACAAGCTAAGGGACGTTTGGTCAAAAAAAGATATAGGCACTACGGGTAAAGCTGTTAAACTAGCCGTGGCTCCGAATGATGTTGTCGTATTAAGGCTGACAAAGTAACCCCGATTGCAAACTATTCGAAACATATGGGTTTATGAATAGTTTAACAGGTAAGAAACTTTAGGTCATGAACGCAATTGCAGAAACAGATAAATTAAACGAGGGTAAAAAGGAGGGTGCGCGCTTACCCGACAGCGAGAGCACTCAACTTAAGCCGGATTACCCGCTTAGCGAATCGGATGAAGTAAAAAAGGCTGAAACAAAGCTGCGAAAAGCTGTAAAAAAGCAGGAAGAAAAGAAAAAGCGATAATAAACTCCCGTTATATTATTCCAGTTCAAACATACCGGCCGGTTTGCCGGCATAACAGCTATTAAACTATACTCCCTTCCCTGCTTGCCCCGGCAGGCTGCTTAAAAGCATTTATCTCATCGCGGCAATAATAAATTTTTATCGTTGTAAATCAACAACTTACGAAGTTGTCGGCACAAATACTAATCGATTAGTTGTAATACTAATTAATTAGTAGCAACTTTATAAAAAATAATAATCGTTATGCAAAAACTGGCTAAAAGGGAAGAACAAATCATGCAGGCTATGTGGCAATTGGGGCACGCCTTCATCAAAGAGATCATAAATGAAATGCCCGATCCGAAGCCGCATTATAATACAATTGCCACCATGGTAAAGATTTTGGAAGACAAAGGTTTTTTGGAACATGAAACGATCGGTAACGTTTTCCGCTATTTTCCTGTCATATCAAAAGCGCTGTACCAGCAGCATGCCATGAAGGATATCGTAACCCAATATTTCGACAGCTCGTATCCCAATATGCTGATGTTTTTTGCGAAGGAACAAAAGATATCGGAAGAGGAATTAAATGAAATAGTAAACCTTATTAAATCACAAAAAAAATGATACCATACATTTTGCATGTGGCGCTGCTGATATCAGTTTGCCTGCTGTTTTATAAAGTATTGTTACAAAAGGAAACTTTTTACAAATTAAACCGCTGGGTGCTGGTTTTTTGCATGGCGCTGTCATTCGGCCTGCCGTTAATACCCATACCGCAGCAATGGGCTTTCAGGGAAAGCCCCGTCCCGGCCGCCGTCACGCGGGTTGACGCGGGCAACAGCTACGCACAAAACCTAACGGCGCAAAAGCAGGCCGCTATAAAGGCAGCTATTACGGCAACCGCGAAGGCCAACGCGTCGCCGAAAGTAAACCACACTTTAAAAGCTGCTGTCCCCGCTAATATTGTTCAGGCGCCAGTCGTAAAAAACACCACATCTGCCCCAACAACCCCCTTATTGCCGCGCATAATTAAGTGGTTGTTCTACATTTACTGGATAGGCGTTGCTGCATTCGGCTTAAACCTTCTGCTTCAGCTGGTGGTATTGCTTTTCCAGGCATATACCAAACCGGCTATCAGGGACGGAAAATTCCGCATCATTGAGCTTAACGGCGATAAAGCGCCGTGCTCATTTGGCAATAACATTTTTATCAATCCCGAAAAATACGACTGGGATACCTACAGCCAGATACTGCTTCACGAAAAAATTCACATCCAGCAGGGCCACAGCTTTGATATTTTGATAGCCGAACTGGTACTGGTGCTGCAATGGTTTAACCCTTTTGCCTGGCTCTATCGCACGGAAGTGGAAAGCAACCTGGAATTTTTAACAGATGACGCCGTACTCGGACATAAAGAGATTGAAAGGTCGAGCTACCAGATGAGCCTGCTGAAGGTGTCAGCTCCGCATTTGTCGCTGGGGATTACCACAAACTATAACCAGTCGCTATTAAAAAGAAGGATATTGATGATGAACTCGAAAAAGTCGAATATCCATATCATGTGGAAATACTTTTTCCTGGCGCCTTTGCTGGGTGTATTGGCCTGTGCCCTGAACGATCCGCAGGTTTATGCCCAAATCGTTAAAACCAGGGTAAAAAGCCATTCGAATCCTCAGCGATGGTCAAATACCACCGAAACGGAGGGAAGCTGGTTTGCGACCATCAAAAATGATAAGGTAAAAATCGAGTTCCGCAGCGATTCGGATGACCATAACTGGTCGAGCAATTCGGACTTTATGCTGAGCGAATTTTCGGCGCTGCCACGGGATAAAAAAGGTGATTTTACATTAACACGCGAAGCAGGAACTATTTTATTCAACGGCAAGTTTGATGGCAGCCAGGGTTATGGCCATTACAAATTCAAGGCAAATGCCGAATTTAAAAACACATTGGCAAACTACGGCATCAAAGGTATTGAAGAAGGGGACGAATTCGCCTTCTTTATTATCAACATCAAAAAAGATTATATTACCATGCTGGAAAGCAATGGCTACAAGCGCCTTACCAAAGACGAGCTGATTGCCATGGGCGCGCTTAAAGTTGACGGCCCTTACATCCGTTTCTGGAAGGAAATGGGCTATACTTTAACCCCTGATGAGTTGGTATCGGGCAAGGCGCTGGGAATCAACAGCGCGTATGTAAGCGAAATTCACAAAGCCGGTTATACACATATTACGTTCGAGCAACTGGTAAGCTTTAAAGCTACCGGCGTTACCGGTAAATATATTGCCGGGCTGCACGGTGCTGACACGAAAACCGGCACGAAAGGCAGAAATGAACAAACGGTAAACAAATTGTCGGCAGATGATGTGGTATCGGTTAAAGCGCTGAATGTGGACGAAAGCTTTGTTAGCGCCATTCAAAAGGAAGGTTATGCGAATGTTTCGCTGAGTGACTTAACGAGCATGAAAGCAGTTGGCGTTACGCCGGAATATATAGAAGGGTTTAGGGCTGCGGGATACAAAAACATTCCGGCTGAAAGTCTGGTATCGTTAAAATCGCTGGGTGTTACGCCTGAATTTGTAAAAAGCTTTGCGGCATTGGGTTATAAAAACATTTCTTCCGATGAACTGAGCGGCATGAAAGCGGTTGGTGTTACGCCCCAGTTTATTGAAAACTTCCAGGCCGCGGGCTATCATAACATCTCAATCGATAACCTGATCGCTATCAAGTCGCTGGGAATAACGCCCGAATATGCAAAAAGCTTTGAAAGCGCCGGGATTAAAAACATCCCGATAGACGAGCTTTCGTCTATTAAAGCATTAGGCATTACGCCTCAATACATCCAAAGCTTTCGTGATATCGGTTATAAAAATATTTCGGTCGACCATGTCTCGTCATTAAAGGCAATGGGAATAACCGCTGATTTTATCGAAGGTTTCAGGAAGATCGGCTATAACAATATCTCGCTTGACGAAGCCACCTCTTTAAAGGCGATGGGTGTTACCCCCGATTATGTGACTCAAATGAAAGAAAAGGGCTTTAAGTCGGACGATCTTAACAAATACATTGAACTAAAAAGCGCATTCAGATAAACCAATTATGAAAACACCAATTATTGCCGCGCTCAGGAAGTATTTCTTCCTGGCGCCCCTGCTGGGTTGCCTTAACAATCCGGCTGCCAATGCCCAGGTAACCGTTACTCCGGTTGTTGTAACTACCAACATTAACCAGGCGGTACATACCCGGGTTAAACCAATTGTTAATTCAACCATGAATGCAATTGTTACCCCGGTTGTAACCTCAACGGTCAACGCAAATGTAAACACGGTTACTGCCAGCGTTAATTCTGTTGTACCATCTATCCTTATCCCGGATATCAATATAGATGTTAACCCTGATGTTAATGTGAATATTACCGGCATCGACCGCAATGAAGGCAGTTGGTTTGCCAGTATTAAGGGTGAGAAGATGAGGATTGAATTCAGGGGCGACGATGAGAACAATAATTGGTCGAGCAGCTCGGATTTTATGCTGAACGAATTCCCTTCGCTGCCCAGGGGCCAAAAAGGCGAATTCTCGTTAAAAAGGGAAGCCGGAACCATGACGTTTACCGGGAAATTTGACGATGATTTGGGTTACGGGCACTATAAATTCGTAGCTGATAAAGAATTTAATGACTATATAAAAAGCCAGGGCATAACAGGCGACGATGATCGCAATTCATTTGCTTTTTTTGTGGTAAACCTTAAAAAGAGCTACGTAGAGATGCTGGCGCGGAACGGGTTCAAAGATATGTCGAGGGGCAACCTGATAGCCATGTCATCGATGAAAATTGATGAGCCTTATATAAAAATGTGGAAAGAAAATGGCTTTAATGATATTTCGCCCAACCACCTGGTTGCCGGTAAATCGATGGATATTGATGCAGCTTATGTAAAAGAGATCCGCGACGCAGGGTATAAGGATATTTCCTTTAACCAGCTGATCAGTTTTAAATCGCAGCATATCACCGGCGACTACATCAGCGGCCTGCGCAAAGAAAAAAACAATGGCGAGGGTGGTTTACCTCCGGCTAGCCAGCTTGTAGCCTATAAGTCGATGAACATTGACGCCGCATATGTGAATTCATTTAAGGCAGTTGGTTATGACAATATTCCATATAACCAGCTTACCGCCATGAAATCAATGAACATTACGCCCGAATTTGTGAAAGGATATATGGACCTGGGCTATAAAGACATTCCGGTTCACGATCTTATCGCATTAAAGTCAATGAATATAGACGGCGCATATATTAAAAGCTTTGAAGCTGCAGGCTATAGAAATATTCCGGCACGTGATCTGATCGTATTAAAGTCGGAGGGTATACCCCCTGACTATATCAAGGGGTTTGAGGCGATTGGCTACAAAGACATTTCGGTACACAGCCTTCTCCCGCTAAAATCATTGGGAATTACCCCGCAGTATATCAACGGATTCAAAAAGCTAGGCTTTACTGATATTCCGTTAAACGAATTGCCCGGCCTTAAATCAACTGGCGTTACGCCCGAATATGTAGCCTCTATGCAAGGAAAGGGATTTAAGTCAAACGACTTGCGGAAGTATATGCGGTTAAAAAGCGCATTTAAGGATAATGAGTAGCTGGATTGGCTGATTGAATTGATTAAGTGAATAGTTTGTTGTTATTAATAAGCAGAATATGAAAAGAAATGTTATTGCCGGGTTATTTATAGCGGCGCTGTTTCCGGCGCTGTTAAGCCATGCACAATCGCGTGTAAAGGTAAAAGTTGCTGTAAAAAATATGCATACAGGGGTCAATGGCGGTAATCATGTGCCGGGAACCTGGGCTGCTTACATCGGGGACGAAAAAGTTCATATCCAATTCACCGGCGAAGACTGGAATACGGGCAGAACATTCCCATTAACAGAATTGGGCGTATTGCCGGCCGGGAACGAGGGAACATTTTCGATGACCCGCGAAGCCGGTACGATCAACTTTAAAGGCGAGTTTGCCGGCGGTAAAGGTCATGGCTTTTATACATTTGCCGAAAATGCTTCTTTTAAATCGTACTTGCAGCAAAAAGGTTATTCGAACCTGGATAAAGAACTGATGCTGGATATTTTCTTTACGGATATCAATAAAAGCTATTTTGAATTCCTAAAAGAAAACGGGTACGCCGGCGTTTCAAATCAGCAGTTAAAAGACCTTGCCCAACAGGACCTTAACCGCAAGGTAATGGATGACTATTTCGCGCTTTTTAAAGCCGAAGGATACGGGCGCCAACCGCTGGATAAAATTGTGGAGCTGCGCGAACATGGCGTGAACGCCAGGTTTGTAAACAGCTTTCGCCAGATGGGGTATCACGAAAAAATTCCTCTGGATAAAGCATTGGAATTGCGGGATCATGGCGTAACGCCGGAATTTATAACCAGCATTCAACAAATGGGGTACGAAAAAATATCGCTGGATAAGGCGGTGGAGTTAAGAGACCATGGTGTTAACCCGGAGTTTATCAGCAGCATTCAACAAATGGGTTATAAGGATATCACGCTTGATAAAGCACAGGAGCTGCGCGACCATGGCGTAAATCCCGATTTTATAAAAAGTATTCATGCATTGGGCTTTAACGACGTTTCACTTGACAAAGCACAAGAGCTGCGCGACCATGGCGTAAACGCGGAATATATCAAAAAGATAAAAGACAAAGGGATGAATATTCATACGCTGGATGAGTACATCAGACTGAGGGACGCCGGATTCAATTAAACCAATTATACAATCAATACCATTAAGCAAACACCGGCTATTTTGAATGGCCGGTGTTTTTTTGTTCCATTTGCACGGGGCAAGTACCGGAAAAGAGTATTTTTACTGAAAATAAACCTTATATGTTTTTTATTTTTTCGAAGCTGCTGGTTATTTTCATCTATCCATTTACGTGGATATTAGGTTTTTTAATCGCGGGTGTTGCCGTTAAAAAGTCACATTTGAAACGCAGGTTGTTAATTACGGCAGCTGTTTTGGCTTTAATTTTTTCCGATACTTTTCTCTTAGATCAATTTGCTAAACGATGGGACATTTCCCCGGTTCCGTTAAAAAATTCAGGTTCATATAGCTGTGTAATCGTGTTGGGCGGCTTTACAGGAGAAGATGCAAATGGGAACGGATATTTTAATACCGCCGCGGACAGGTTTATAGAGGGATTGAAATTAATTGCTACCGGCAAGGCCTCACACATCCTGATATCAAGCGGCAATGGTAATTTACTGCATGATAAATTCGCGGAGGCCGACTGGGTTAAAACGCAATTGAAGGCATTTAAAGTTCCGGATAGCTGTGTGCTGATCGAGAACAGAAGCCGCAATACCATTGAAAATGCCGCATTTTCAAAAGCCGTTATCAATGCCCGTCATCTGCCGCCGCCTTATTTGCTTGTAACTTCGGCATTTCACATGCGGCGTTCGCTGGGTATTTTTAAAAAAGCAAAGTTAGATGTGATTCCCTACCCCTGCAATTATTTAGCCGGCAATGGCAAAACAAGCCCCGATTCATTTACCCCAAGTGCCGATGCTTTGGATAAATGGAACATCTATATTAAAGAAGTAGTTGGTACGCTGGTTAATTATTTAAAATAGCGTGGCATCGTAAATTCATAGATTTCCATCGTTTTTTCCCTCTTTAATTAGTTATTTTGCCCGCACTGTAATATGTATATTCATTTAGTATAAAATGACTTATTGTTTAGGAATAAAAGTTAAAGAAGGCCTGCTGGCTATTGCCGATACACGTATTACATCGGGTACTGACACGACCGTTAAAAAGAAGATAACGATTGAACAAAAAGATAAGTTTTCGCTTTTTATCATGACCAGCGGCTTACGATCGGTACGTGATAAGGCGATCGTGTATTTTACCGAACTGATTGAAACCAAAGAATTTGATAAACTATACAAAGCGGTTAACGCGTTTGGCGAGCAGGTAAAAAGGGTAGCGCAGGAAGACAGGGCTGCCTTAGAAAAATCGGGGTTTAAATTTGATCTGAATACGATCATCGGCGGACAGCTTTCGGGCGACGAGGAGCATAAACTATTTCTTTTGTATCCCGAAGGCAATTGGGTTGAGCTTGGCCAGGGCGCGCCATTTGTGATCATCGGCAATTCCGGGCACGGGAAAGCTATCCTGAACCGTATATTGAACGAAGACTCGAGCCTAAAACAGGCGTTGAAAACCGGGTTTCTTTCGTTTGATTCAACCCGCGTCAGTTCAAATAATGTTGATTTTCCGATAGATGTGGCCATATATAAAAGCGGGAGCTTCCACATGATCGAAAAACGGTATGAAAAAAAGGACCTTGAATATATATCAGCCCAATGGGCCGAAGAATTGAAAACCGCCCTCGAAAATATTTCAGAAGAGTGGATGGAATCTGCATTTGACAAGGAATGAAGTTGTGAGATGTTATAGTGGTTGTAAGAGTTGAAGAGGTTGGGCTTTAAACTTCACAATATTTTAAACGCCTCAAACATTTACGCCTCTATAACATTATAACGGTACAACACAAATCATGAAATTTGACGTCCTTACTGAGATGGAATATTCGGCGCAATCGCCGGGCACATTGATATTAAATATCCATGCTTTGCGGACGCCCCACCAAACGGTTATCAGC
>JAQBOH010000045.1 GCA_028288125.1 Mucilaginibacter sp. | reverse complement strand
GGCGCTTGGTATTGTGGTGGATGATGCCATTGTAGTTATTGAAAACACGCACCGCATATTTGGCAACGGTAAAATGCCTATCGCGAAAGCAGCAAAAATAGCCGCCGGCGAGGTGTTTATGCCGGTGTTTTCAGGCACCATGACCACCCTGGCGCCGTTTGTTCCGCTGGCGTTCTGGAATAGTATTATCGGTCACTTTATGTTCTTTTTACCGATCACGTTAATTATTACACTGCTGGCTTCATTGCTTGTGGCTTATATCATTAACCCGGTGTTCGCGGTCGATTTTATGAAACCGCATGTTGAAGGTGAGCATGATAATCCGAAATTCGACCGCAAGGTTATGCGTACTCTAATGTTTTATGGCATTGCCGCAATTTTGGGATATTTAATGAACGTGGGTATTGGCAACCTGGTAGTGTTTATCGCATTTTTATACTTGCTTAACCACTTTGTATTGCTCAGGGCCGTTGACCGCTTTCAAAAAAACGTGTGGCCGCGGTTTCAGTCATGGTATGCCAGATGGCTGGAGCGGGCAGTTAAACGCCCAATAATAATATTATTCAGCGTTATTGCTTTGTTTATTGTCACCATTATGTTTATGAATGTGTTTCCGCCAAAGGTTGAATTTTTCCCTTCCGGCGATCCGAACTTCGTGAACGTTTATATTACAATGCCTGTAGGAACCGACCAGGATTACACCAATGAGGTAACTAAAAAGCTGGAAAACCAGGTGTTTAATATAACAAAGCCCGACAAGGATATTATCTCGTCAATTGTATCAAATGTATCGGTAAGTGTTACCGACCCGCAGGATGAAGACCAGGGCATTTATTATAACAAAGGAAAGATCACCATCGCTTTTGTTGAATATGGTTTAAGGCACGGGAAAGACACGAAAAAGATATTACAGAAAGTTCGGGGCGCGGTTCAGGGCTTGCCCGGCGTACAGGTTGCTGTAAACCAGGAGCAAAGCGGGCCGCCAACCCAAAAGCCTATTAGCCTTGAGATCAGCGGCGATAATATCGATACACTTGTTAGCACGGCTTCGAAGTTAAAAAACCTGCTTGCCAAACAAGGAGTACAGGGTATTGAAAATTTAAGCCCGGATATACAGAGCAATAAGCCCGAAATTGTATTTGACATCGATAAGGAGCGTGCTAACCGCGAAGGGGTTAACAGTTCGCAGGTCACGCAAAACCTTGTTGCTGCAGTTTATGGTGTTAAAGCCGCCGATTTCAGGAATACAAAGGAAGATAACTACGAGATCACCGTACGCGCCCAGGATGACCAGCGCAACAGTATCGATGCCATCAGGAACATGAAGATGACCTATAGGGATATGGCGACAGGAGGCGCAATACGCCAGGTACCAATCTCGGCGTTCTCCGACATCAGGTACACCAATACCTACGCCAATATTAAGCGCAAGCAGGAAAAACGTGTATTGACATTAACATCAAACGTTTTAACCGGATTTAATACAAACGAGGTAAACAGCAACATCCAAAAGGTGGTTAATAATTTACGATTACCTCTCGGCGTAGCGATAAGGATGGGCGGCGAACAGGAAGACCTGATTGAGGCTGCAACCTTTTTGGGCACAGCGTTGTTGGTTTCATTCGCTATGATCCTTATTATTTTAATGCTGCAGTTTAACTCATTCGGCAAAACGCTCATTATCATCAGTGAAATATTTTTCAGCATCATCGGTGTTTTGTTGGGGGTAATGATATTCAGGATGACCATGTCGATCGTCATGACAGGAGTAGGTATCATAGCCTTAGCGGGAGTGGTGGTACGAAACGGTATTCTGCTGGTTGAATTTACCGACCTGCTCATCGCGCAGGGCGTGAGCCTGCACGATGCTGTTGTTGAAGCGGCACGTACCAGGATGACGCCTGTATTGTTAACGGCCACCGCCGCTATTTTGGGCCTTATCCCGCTTGCAGTGGGCTTTAATATCGATTTTACCGGGTTATTTACCTCGTTTGAACCGCATATCTATTTTGGCGGCGATAACACCGCATTCTGGGGGCCATTGTCGTGGACAATGATATTCGGATTGAGTTTCGCCACCGTTATCACGCTGATACTTGTTCCTTGTATGTACATTATTCGTTATCGGCTTAAGGAGCGGGTAAAACGCAAGAAGAACACAGACACAAAAGTTGAATTGGAACCTGTGACGGCTTAAAGTAAGCGAGTCATAACGAGAAGCCGCTCCGGAATGGGGGCGGCTTTTTTTGTTTATTAACAGGTACGCTTTATAGGTGCAAAAGGCCAATCATTTTATTAAAATATCGCTCGCGCCGGGTAGATGCATCCAGCGCGTCATAAACCAGACCGGCCACAAGTGCATAAACCGCATGGTGAAACCCATCGATAGCTATTGATCGCGGGTCTTCTTCTGTAACCGGCGGGGCGGCTTTGAATTTTGGTAACATTACCATGGCTGTACCCCAAACCGCTCCAAAATGTACCAGCGCCGCGGGTACCCGTTTTAACCCGGCATAGTTGATCAAACCGCGTCCGATCCCCCACAATGTGCCATAGGCCCAATGAATTTCCTGTGCTGCCTTTTCTTTTTGCGCCGCGTTTACCGGTTTAACACCCGCTGTTTCCGAGACCACTTTTACCGGAGCGTTACCTGGCTTTCTTTTAGTGATCTTCATTTCGATCAGCTGCGACAATGTGATCGCCGCTGTGCCGGCTAGTCCTGCCAGCAGGCCTTTGCCTATCGAATTTCCGAGTGTTTCGAGGGTTTTGTTTTCGAAAATTTTCATGATGAGATATTTATCTGTTTGAATAACAAAAAAAATAGGTTATTGATTTTCATAATTAACTAAAAGTTAATTATGAATAAGCCAACTCATTTAGTTTCTATTCCCGCCAAGCTCTAATTTCCCCTAACCGGTTGATTCACTTGATACTGTCACGATTCCGTCAAAAGACCGGTATTAAGCCAAAACGAAAAACATAATCAATATATTTGATCCTGAAATTTGTAGATGATTAACCCGTTATATAATCAGTAAAAATACTTCTTATTTAGAGGTGATTGTTTTAGAGTGATTGAAACAGGCTCCGGTTAACGGGGCCTGTTTTTTTATTTGGGCAGATGCCGCTAATAAAAATCGTAGCAGCGCCTTGCACCTTCAAATTTATGATAGGTGTCCCTGGATGGAAGGGTGGTTTCGTATCCTATGCTTCCTTCCGAAGTGCCGCTTGTATTGCTGTAATTGAGGCCCGAAACAGGTACATCGTGGCTTACACCGAGGCGTACCTTCTCGCCGCCCTGCGTGGTGGTGAATATATCAAAGATCAACGACAACACCGCGGCACTCGGCCCGTTGCTGCCACCGCTGCGATACCACAAACCCACATTTATGCTACGCCGCTTATATTGAAAGCCAATGCTTAACGATTCGGCGGTGGTTTGTTTGTAATATACTACGGAGGGGATAATGTACGATTTTTGCTGCTCGTCATCATTCGCCTCAGGATTTAAATCCCAGCGGTAGCTTAAATGACCGGTAAAACGCATGGGCAAAATGGCGGGGTTGCCGGTAAATGATTCATTGGGTTTATTTACATGCTGCAATGCCGCGCCTACATTAAACTGGCCCGCCGCAAGGTTAATACCCGCGCCTGAATCAAAATAAAACTTGTTATTGAATAATGGCTGGTCGGCCGTGGAGACAGATCCCGGGATAAAGCCAAGACGTGGGTCTATCTGGTCGCCGAATACCAGTTTACTCCAATCGATCGACCGATTCGAAACACCTGCCTGCAAGCCAAAGGATAGTACAAAGCCTTCGGAGCCTACGCTATAGGAATATGTTCCGGCAATGTTGTTGGTAGTAAGATAAGCCGTGCCTTCGCTGCTCCGGGTAAACAGGAGGCCTATACCGCCTCCGAATTTGGGGATATTATAATCAATTGATCCTGATATATAATTAAAGCTTCCGGGTACTGAGGTAAACTGGTTACGGTAAATAAAATCCATACGCAGGTCGCCTTCAAATTGTCCCGTAAGGGCAGGGTTGAGATAAACCGGCGAGTTGAAGAATTGAGAATACATGTGGTCTTGCGCAAAACCGGTTAAACAGGCACATAAAAGGCCTGTTATTAAAGTATATTTCCTGCACAAAGTCCTCATTCAATCAATTTATCTTATCAAATGTATTACGCCTGTTCGTTTAGGCAGCGATCCATTGTTATATGAATTACCCTTCCATTCCGTACCGTTTATAAAGCTGGCCGATACCTGCCATATATATACGCCCTGCGGCGCGGGAGCCCCTTTAAAGTTGCCGTCCCACCCATCAATTGGCGCGCCTTTACTGTCAAGTTTGGTTGTTTCCCAAACCAGTTGGGAGTAGTTATTAAATATTTGCATATGCCACTGCTTAATACCCGATCCCTTGGCCCTGAAAGTACGCAATTCGTCCGACGAACCGGCGGGTTCAAAAGCGTTTGGCAAAAATAGCTGGCCGGGTATGCCGTTTATCCGGACATGGCGGCTAACTGTGCTATCGCAGCCCTGCTGGCTTACAACTGTTAAAGTGACTTTATATATACCTGTGTCGGGATAAGTATGGGTTGGGTTTTGGCTGGTTGAGGTCTTTCCGTCACCGAATGTCCAGGTCCATTTAACGGGCTTACTGCCGGTTGACTGATCCGTAAAGGAAAATGTATAATTCGGAATAGTGGTCACGCTATCAGGCCGTTCGGTGAAGTTAGCCGCCGGCGCACTGTTCACTAGGATAAAACCGGTTTTTATAACTATAGCGCTGCACCCTGTTCCGGGGTTGGTAGCTGTCAGCGTAACCGTATAAGCCGTTTGGCTATTCGTATAAACATGTACAGGCGGAGTAAAACCGGATGCCTGCGTGTTATCACCAAAGTCCCATGTATAAGTTAATGAACTTGCCGGCGCCGTTGGCGTATCAGCGGTTAAATTGGCGAATTGAACTGATATCTGTTTACACCCGCTTTTTACATCCGCGTCAAATTGAGGCGCGGGAACGGGATATACGTCAACCCTGGTTTTTGGGGATTCGGCATTACCGCAATTGCTGGATCCGCTGATCGTAACAAAATAAGTTCCTACGGCATTAAAAGTGTAGGGGTAATTGGCCGTACCGGCAGTTAAATGCGCAATAGGCTGGCTATTAATATCATAAATAGTGTAAAAATAATTATCGCCGCCTGATGAGTTATTAACAAACGTCACGGCAAACGGTACGCATCCCTGGTTAACATTTCCCTGGATAAACATTTGCGCGGTCACCGTCCCTGGCGAAACCGTGATGGGGACGTGCGTGCTTTCGGTGGTATTATTGCAAAAACCGGTAGCCACCATATATACTGTATATGTTTTTGACGAACCTGCCGCAGTTACAGGGTTAAACGTAACCGACGATTTATCTGTTTTGGTTATTTGCTGCACCAGGGTAGGGCCATCATACAGGTAAAAATCATAGCTTGTGTTGTTACCCGGCGACTTATTTGCAACCGTTATCGCAAATGGCGAGCACCCTGTCAATTGCGCGGGTAAAATGTTTGCGATAGGATCTTTTGGCCTTACTGTTATGGTGGCTGTAAACGGCGGCCTTTGTACGCAATTGTTTACGATGCTAAGCGATACCGTATATACCGTATCTTTCCCGTCATTGCGCTGGCTATAGGTATGCGAAGGGTTAACTGCGCTGGAAGTCGGCGATCCATCGCCGAAATCCCATAAAAAGGTTGTGCCTGTTAAGGATGTGGAGGTATTGGTAAAATTGACAGTGTAGGTACCGCAATTATCGCTTTTATCAGCAGTAAAGCTGGCCGTTACATCGCTTGCGTCATGAATTTGCACGGAACTGTTGGTGTTGCCGCATGGCGGCTGTCCCTGTATGGTCCATGTAAAAACATAGTCGTTGCCGGGAGTTAAGCCTGTAACCTGTGTTTGATTGCTGTTTGGCGACACGATAGTAGCGGCGGGTCCCGCTGTTTGTGTCCAAACACCGGTAGACGGAGATGGGTCATTGCCCTGTAGGGTTGCGGATGTGCCGCCGCAGAACGTCTGGTTGTTGCCCGCGTTAGCCTGTACCGGGGGTTGACTGACAGTTATCGTCGAAACGGTTGAAAACTGGACCGGGCAAATACCACTTTGTACAACTGCCTGATATTGGGTAGTCGTCGTTAAATTCAAATATTGTTGCGTGGTACTTGTATTGGCAATAGGCGTCCATGTGGCGCCGTTATCGGTTGATGATTCCCACCTTATAATATTACCAGCCTGGCCGGTTAACGTAATACTACCGCTGTTATTGCCGCCGCAAAGTGTCGCGCTGCCGCTGGTAGTGCCGCCATTTGCGGGCGCATCGTCCCTGATGATAACCGAACTTGAATTTGTAGGGCAGGGCGCGGTGGCAGTAATTGTCCAGGTAAACTGGTAAATATTCCCCGGTATTAAACCCGACACTGTGGTGGTTGGGTTGGTGGCATCGGCAAACGTAGCACCTGCTGGGCCGGCCGTAACGGTCCATTGCCCGGTAAATGGCGCAGCGCTATTACCCTGCAACGTATAAACGACCTGGTTACAAACTTCGTCATTTGGCCCGGCATTAGCTTGTACCGGCGGCGGGTTTACTGTTATAGTTGTTACCGATGAATAGTCAAAAGCGCAAATCCCGCTTTGAACTACGGCCCTGTATTGGGTGTTTTTGGTTAAATTAATATATTGGATCGTAGCGGATGTATTGATAATTGGTTGCCAAGTCACGCCGTTATCGGTAGACGACTCCCATCTTAATATGGCCCCAACCTGTCCCGACAAGGTTACGTTGCCGCTGTTGCTGCCCGAACAAACTGTGGCTGCTCCGGCTGTAGTGCCGCCAACGGATTGCGCGTCATCTTTTACGGTAACACTATTGCTGCTCGACTGACAGCCCGGAATTGTTATTGTCCACGTAAATGAGTAGGTGGTGCCGGGAACAAGCCCTGAAGCTGTGGCATTTGACTGTGTAGCATCCGAAAAGGTAACTCCTCCGGCGGGAACCACTGTCCATTTTCCGGCGCCGGCAGCAGGGGCGTTACCATTAAGGAGATACGTGGTAATATTACATTTTTCATCATTTGGCCCGGCATTGGCTGTAGTAGGCAACGGTTGTACATTTATGGTTACTACAGTAGTTGGACCGGGGCAGGTACTGTTATACGGTGTTATGGTGTAGGTTACACTCCCCTGGGCTGCACCCGTATTATTCAAAACATCGTTTATAATGTTTGTTGCCGTGGGTGTATTTTGCTGGGTATTGCCGCTAACGGTTCCTGTTACTGTGCTGGTCCAGGTATAGGTTGTACCCGCAATGGCTGGCGTAAGACTGACGCCAGCGACGCTGCCGCTGCAAATGGTGGTATTGGCAGGTGTGGCCGTAACCGTTGATAACGGTTTAACCGTAACACTTAGCGTAAACGGATTACCGGTACATCCGTTAGGGTCTTGCGGTGTAATGGTATAAGTTACAACTGCATCGCCGGGCCCGTTATTGGTAAGCACATCATTTATTGTGGGACCATTTCCTCCGGAAAAACCCGTGGCAGTGCCGGATGTTAGGGCCGCTGTCCAGGTGAAGGTACTATTAGGTACAGTTGAGCTGATCGTATAATTAACCGAGCTGCCGGTGCAGATTTGTTTTACCGTGGGGCTTGTAATATTGTTAACCGGGTAAATATTTATAGTTATATTTTGCATTATATCGGCACACTGGCCAGCCAGCGATGTTTTTACATCAATGGCCACCGTGGCTTTGCCTGCGCCTACCTCGGCTGCGGTGGGTGTGTACGTGGTTGTTAGCGATGTGGATGCAGAAAAAGCCCCGGAACCGGTCCATTGTAAGCTATTATAGGTATTACCGGTAATAGTCGCTGTTAGGTTTGTCGAACTGCCGGGGCAAATGGTCGCTGGATTGGCCGCGAGTGTAACTGTAGGCGCGCTCTGGAATGTAAGGTCTTGAGACTTTTTGAGTGTACCGCAGCTATTTGTTTCGGTTACACTCACGGTGTAAGTAGCAAAAGATGTAAATTTTATTTGCGGATACTGGCTATTGGCCGTAGTTCCATTTACAAAACTGTAGCCCGGATCTCCGGTAACGGTCCAGGTATAGGTAGTTGCTGTTGTTTGAGCTGTGCCGCTTATGGTGGTTTGTGTCGGGCCGGGATTGGGGTTAAAGCTGTAGATTAAATTGGTTCCGCAAACGGATGTATTTTGCGACATTGTGATCACCGGCGGCCCATCGATATTGATGGTATGCGTAACAGAAACTGCCGCACAACTTGCAGATGAAATGGTTAGTGTTACCTGGTAGACGCCCGGTTGGGAAAATACAAATTGCGGCTGGTGACTGGCATTGGTTGTTCCACTAGCGAAAGTTACGTTACCAGGCCCTGTAACTGTCCATAAATAAGGATTAGGGTTGCAGCCCTGGTCAATTACTGATTGATCGTTAGCGGTTACCGGATTGGAAAGACACGCCGTAGCGGGTAACGTAAAAGCTGGTTGAGGCGGATTTTGAATACATATGGTATCAGTTACCGGGCCGGCTGTACAAACGCCGGTGCTGCCGCTTTGCAATGAAAGGGTGACGTAATGGATACCGGGAGTGGTGAAGGTGTAGGAAAGCGATGTCGTTATAGGTACCCCGGGGAGTATTACTGTGTTGTCAACCGTCCATATATACCGCGCATTTGGATTATTTGCGCAAGTGGTTGAGCTATTACTTGGATCCTGTCCAGGAAATGAGCCGTTGCCAAATATAACCAGGTTATTGGTGCATGCAGTTTTGGGCCCGTTTATGCCATTTACAGGCGCCTGCAGCACTTTGGCGTAAGTTGTGACAGGCGATACCGACCCCATACAATAAATACTTTGGGGTTGTATATCAACCTCAAATGAGTTATTGTGAGAGTTAGCGACGTGGTTACAGGAGCCCGAGGTATAGTTATGCGAGATCATTCCGCCTGAATTTTTAATATCGCAAAATGTATATATGGAGGCTGGCGTGTTGTCTCCCCAGCTTACCTGGTAGGTGGTGCCGGGAAAATTATTTTGGATTCCGCTCGAAGTGGAAATATCAACGTTATAAGTTAGCACACCCCCGTTATTGCCAGCCAGACATACAGTGCCGCTATTTGTTACCCCAAAACTATTATTTACGACATTATTCAGTAAAGTGTATGCCTGTGTTCCGATAATACCCGAACTGGTTGCTGTTACAATGATGGTATAATTGGTTGCCTGGGCCGTAAACTGCGTGTTTGAGTTGGTGGTAAGCAATTCGGGTGTACCCTGAACGCTTTGTGACGATTCATTAAAAAATGTGGCAGTAGAGGAATGTGGGCTGGAGTTATCACTAAAATAAAACGGGATGCCCGATGCCCCGTTGCATGTGCCGTACACGTCAGGATAAGTTGCGCTTATTGGCGAACCTGTCAGCCCTGCCGTAACTACTGCACCCGGGCCAACAATAAAAACCGGTGAAGCGGCGCTTGTTACTACAGGACTGGTGGATTTTATAACAACCGTATATGAACCGGCAGCGGTTCCCGCTGGAATTACCCCGTTTACAAATGTCGCGTAAAATCCGGAGACCGTGCCTATTGGGGTAAGATTTACAATTGTTCCTGCAATATTGGCGAGATATAAATTGAATTTATTATCCTGCTGAATGCAGCCACCGGAATTATTAATATTAAAGGGCACAGCAATAGTTGAACCGGGCGAATAAGTGCCGTTAACAAATGTGCTTTGTATAGTTAAAGTTTGGCCTAAAACCGGTTTTACCGAGAATAAAGCCAGGATAATAACACAAAAAAAACCTTTAGTAATTATTCTATACATTCAATACCCTAAAATTTTCTCAAAAAATATTTTTCGCCAATAATTAGTACGTACAGAGGTACCATATTGTAACACGTTTTTTATAAGAAAGTTGTAACCAGTTAGCTATTAATTCATTATGATGAAAACCGAATCGCCGGAATAGCCCGGTACTTATCCAAAAAATAAATAAGCCACAAAAATGGCCGCAATAATACCCGCCAGATCAGCGATCAATCCGGCCGGTATGGCGTAACGCGAGCGCTTGATGCCTACAGAACCGAAATACAATGCCACGATATAAAATGTAGTATCGGCCGAGCCGTTGAAAATACAGCCTAAGCGCCCGGCAAAGCTGTCGGGCTTAAAGGTGGTCATTACATTGATCATCATGGCTTTTGAGCCCGATCCGCTCAATGGCTTCATGTATGCTACGGGCATGGAATCAACAAAACGGGTATCCCAATTGAAATGTACGCATACCCATCGTAAACCATCGTTCATATAATCCAGCGCTCCGCATGAACGAAAAACGCTGATACCAACCAGCATGGCCACCAGGTAAGGGATAATTTTAACCGAAGTTTCAAAACCTCTTTTCGCGCCGTCGATAAAAACCTCAAATACATTAACCTTCTTGTATAAAGCGCCTGCAATAAATACCACCGGCACCGTAAACAACATCAGGTTGCTAGCAACCTTTGATATTAAACCTATCTGATCCTTTGTCAAAAAAACGGTAAAGTACCAAACCAGCAAGGTTATAAATGTCGTTATTCCACCCAGCCAACCGATGATCACCGGATCAAGCAGCTTTATTTTTTGCTTGACGGCGACAATCAGCATGCCCGTCACCGTAGCCACATACGTCGCGATGATTATGGGGATAAACACGTCAGTTGGGTCCTTCGCGTGCAGGATGGCGCGTTGCGCGATGATGGTTACCGGTAATAACTGCAGGCCCGATGTAAGCATTACCAGGTACATGATCTGCGCGTTGGAAGCTGTTTCCTTATCTTTGTTCAAATCCTGCAAACTATCCATCGCTTTTAAACCCAAAGGAGTAGCCGCATTATCCATCCCAAGCAAATTGGCCGAAAAGCTCATCAGAATATTACCTGTTGCCGGATGATTTTTTGGCACTCCGGGAAACAGGCGATTGAAAAATGGGCTAACGATACGCGATAGAAAGTTAATCGCGCCGGCTTTTTCGCCAATATTCATGATACCAAGCCAAAGTGCCATGTTACCCACCAGCGGCAACGCGATATCCATCACCGACGATTTGGATGAACTGAACATGCCTGAAACCAGGTGCATGAATATCTCCGTATCGCCAAAAAATATAAGCCTGACGAGCGCTATTACAAACGCGATAAGAAAAAAAGCTACCCAGATATAGTTAAGTACCATAAGACAGATTCAGGCTTTGAAGATAAAGTTTTTTGATAATTAATAAGGAATTACCATCTTTAAATTAATGTCTGGGCTGGTAAATAAAATGATCGCATCAGCAGGCTACTCAAGTACGCCGTTAGCTAAAAAGCTGGGAATAAAATCCGGGTTTAAAATTGGATTGATCAACATTCCCGGCAACTACTTTGACTTGTTTACCGATTTACCTGCAGACATACAGATCACTGACGATATTAAATTAAAAAAAGACCTTATTCATTTCTTTACGAAGTCTGAAAGCGAGTTTACCATTATGCTTCCCGGATTAAAAAGTCAGATCAAACCGAATGGTATAATTTGGGTTTCGTGGCCAAAAAAGGCATCGAAGGTTGTAACGGATATTACCGAAGATACCATCCGCAATTACGCGCTAAAGATAGGCCTTGTTGATATTAAGGTTTGCGCAGTTGACGAAACATGGTCGGGTTTAAAACTGGTTATACCGGTAACAGAAAGAAATCCCATATCATAAATGGTTGTTTTCTGGCGGATTCTTGTTTTACGGTGTTCCTAATTTACTGCCGCCAATTGGTAGTTTTGTTCCGTAGGAACATAGGATTAAACAGCCACCTTGTTATTTCTTAAAAGCAAAATCAACCATCCTAATTGTAAGCGGTGATATGCTTATCAGAGACAATTTGTATATCATAATCCTTTCTTAAAGGATCATACGGAACAGTGTCGTTGATCGTGATATAGATATTCCCAAGGTCTTTCACGGTGAACGATTGCACATCGGCCACCATCGCATCCTTATTGATATATTGCGCGATGGATTCGCGGATCATGTTGTACTGATCCACTTCATTCGTTTCTATCTCAATAAATAATCTTTTGCCATCCGAACGGACACCAATATTATTATGCGTGCCACCCTGCAGGGTGAGAGCATAGCTCCGGTTTTTATTTTTGAGATCTTTTTTTACCAGGATATAGCCTTTGGCCATTAAAAAGGTATCGGCATGGCCGAGATTATTATGCAATAAATACTTTATATCATCGTACGAGATGAGGCTCTTTTGGCCAAAACATATTGTTCCAAAAAGGATAAACAAACCGGCAAATAACAAACACTTCATGATTTTAAATATTACACCTAAGTTACAGTATTATCTGGCCGGTATTAAATTTTCGGCGGCAAATGTTTTACCTTCGCAGGGTTGTTACAATTGAAATGGCAAAAATAGAGCTTTCCCGTGTTAGTGGCGATTTTGGGTTCGAAGCTACCGACGAAAATAATCATACTGTACAAATGGACAGCAGCCCCGAAAGCGGGGGCCGGAATTTCGGTGTGCGCCCGATGCAGATGCTGCTGATGGGGCTTGGCGGATGTTCGGCTATTGATGTGCTTACCATTCTAAAAAAGCAGCGCCAGGATGTGAAGGATTATAAGATGATCATCAATGGCGACCGCGAAAAAGGTAAAGAACCGTCGTTATGGCAGGATGTAAATATTGAATTCCATTTATACGGAGATATCGATAAGGATAAAGCCGCTAAAGCTGTCGAATTATCGCTCGACAAATATTGCTCTGTATCTGCCACGCTGAAAGAAGCGGGGGCCAAAATCGCATGGAAGGTTTTTGTTCATCCGGCATAACCAAGTCATACATCTTTTTGGAGCGTGTTATGTATATGCCCATTCTCAGGAAATATGGCCGTACTATTGGCTCAATTATCGTTTGTACCAATCAAAGCGGCCTGCATTAATTCGTTATCCGCCTAAAAACTGTACTCTTTTAACTTCATTATCATAAAAGCTCAAAACGCAGACAGAGAACCGGCGAAGTTTAATTACGGATCCGGATTATTGACTGAAACCTCACATTAAGGGTATATCACTTGCTTCAAATCCTGATGGCAGCTTAATTATACCGGTTTTACACCGGAATTTGCAGTTAAATATTATATGGCACCACTATTGGCTATAGGTATGCAACTTATACTAAAGTCATATACATTAACCTTAATCAAATGAAATTAAATTTAAAAAGAACCTCCCTGCTGCTAACCGGAATTTTGGTAGGCGGTAAATTATTTGCCCAAACTTCCGATTCATCTCATGTTTCAAAAGATTATGTGCAGCCATTTTCAAGCAATAACGCTTTTCGCACCTGGTCGATAGGGGTGAGTGCCGGCGTTTTAACAATGAACACCGCTTTCGGGCCGAACAGTAAATTGGACTTTACTTCCCCTAACGGAGACTTAGGTTACGGGGCCTATATTAAAAATCAAATAACACCCACTTTTGGTATCCAGGCTGATTTTCTTGCCGGTAAATTATCAGGTGATCATTCACAGCTCAATGAACAGGGTGTTGTGCCTTATCATAGCTTTAGTACTAAAATCCAATATTCGGGCAGTTTAAGTGCCAACGTTACGCTTGGAAATATTACATGGCGCGCCAATAAAAGTGCCATTCAACCTTATCTTACTTTAGGCGGGGGCCTAATGCATTATACACCGGTACTAACATATCCAAACGGAACGGTCGCCAATGGAAAAATTGATAATGATGGTTCTATAAACGAATTTTTTATCCCTTTGGGCGCCGGCGTGAAATTTAACATTTCTCCGGGTATAAATCTTGACCTTGGTTACCAGGTGAACTTCGTTTATTCTGATAATATCGACGGGTACGTTCATGGCTCAACCAACGATAAATTTGCCTACGCACATGCCGGTTTAGAATTTGCCTTGGGCGGACGATCAAAACCCCAGCTGGCTGTTCATAATCCCGTATCATCAATGCGTACAGAGTATCTCTGGGAAAATCAAAAAACCAAAAAGCAATTGCAAGCTGAGATCGATGCTGAAAAAGCCAAAAACGACCGGTTAAGAACTGAACTGAATACTACAAATGCCAACCTGGCCAAATTAACAATGGACAGCGACGGCGATGGTGTTTCCGATTTCTTTGACAAATGCCCGAATACCCCCGCAGGAACCAGGGTTGATGGCTCCGGCTGTCCGCTTCCAATTACTAAGCCGGCAGAAAATGTAAAGGTTTATGTAACCGAAGAAGATAGAAAAGTGGTTAAGGAAGCTATTAGGAATCTTGAATTTGATTTTGGTAAAGCCACTATCCGTGAACACTCGTTTCCAAGTTTGGACCGGGTTGCCCAATTGCTGATAGACAAAAACTTCAGCTTAAAATTAGCCGGACATACTGATAATGTAGGATCGGCAGATGCCAATATGAAGCTTTCAAAAGACAGGGCGGAATCTATCAAAGCTTACCTCGTAAGCAAAGGAGCTAGCGCTTCACGTATCGAGGCTACAGGTTATGGTAAAACACAGCCAATTGCAAGTAATAAAACTGCAAAAGGCCGCCAGATTAACCGCAGGGTTGAGTTTACTTTATACTAGGCGATCATTACTATATAAAAAGAGCCGGCATTATCTGCCGGCTCTTTTTATGTTCAGCAAATATTTATCGTTGATAGATGACTGCCTAAAAAATAAATAATTCGACATTTTCATCGTCTTTTCGGTCCTTATCTGTCTTTGCCCGTTTGACCGCGAATACCTCCCTGATAATCCTGTCTTCTTTTATTCCTTTACTTTTTAAATATCTTACAACTTCATTAACCCGGTTCTGTGAAGGTGTTAAGTCCGTTTTCGTACTTATCCCGGCACTTTCTTCTGCCGTGTGCCCGATAACAAAAATCTTCAACTGCGGGTTGGTAATTAATTGACTTACTTCATTATCTAAATCTTTTGGATTATTGATACCGGTTGAGGCGTTCGAAAAGACAACTTTTACACGAACATAAAAATGGTATTTCCCGGTTTTTAACTCAACCCGTCGGTTTAGTTTGCTCCCTTCCGGTGAGTTATCACCCACAGGATGAATTGCGCCAAAGCTGTGCATATATACGGTCCACCCATATACACCTTCGTTGATCAAATAATTTTTGACTGCCAATGCCCTGTCGCCGGCTAATTTTAAACTATGCTCGTCATTTCCTTTATCGGTAGAAGCATAACCGTCCGATACCCCCGTTTTTTGTTTTATTTCATCGGCAGAAGCGTACCCATCCAGGTAAACAGTTTTACCGGGATTTGCACGTAAGTCGGCCGATGTAACATCCAATACCGGGTACGATGACGTTTTTAATACCGAACTATCAAATTCAAACAATATATTTGAGTAGGCGACAACGAGAGGGGCGGCTTTAATTTCCTTCTTAACAACATTGGGTTTTAAAAATAGGACAGGGCAGCCGGCGCCATCCACAACTGCACCCGCAGGGGTGTTGGGGCATTTGTCGAACTGGTCAGCAACACCATCCCCATCCGTATCTTTTTTCAGCGGATTAACCGTAGCTTCAATGTTTTTTATCCGGCTATTTAAGGCCTTAATATCTTTACGGATGGCTGCATCGTAAAGCTCATCGTACATCAGGGCAGCCGCGTTTACCCAGTCGAGGTTCGGCTTTGATTTTGTGCCAAATGTATATTCTAATCCGCCATAACCGTAAGAGTAATGGTTTTTATGGGGATAGGTTTGAAGATCATCGAAGTTATAATTATCAAAAAAATTCATCGTATAACCTGTATTAAATGCCACCGCATCAGAAAGCCGGAATTTAGCTATTCCGCCTACAGGATAGAATTGCCCCGCTACAATATGAACACTTCCGTTCTTGTTTGTAAAAATCCTCGAAATTCCACCGGCATCAATATAACTGTGATTGTAAAGGGCCAGACCGGCGCCGGCTGACAGGTAAAAGTTAACAGCTTCTTTGCGATGGATGAAATCAACGCCGCCAACATTTACCAGGCCACTTATTGCCCCTGAGTAAAATGTGGTTGAGAAGCCTCTTGCGTTATACTTAAATCCGCTTGCAGAATTTGCATCATTACCCTCAACTTTACCTTCGTTAAAGTCCATTTGAAAACTAAACGCATGTGCCAGTTTTTCCCGCAGCGATAGGCCATAACCTAAAGCGGGTTTCCAGTTGGTAGTAGCGTTGGTGCCGCCTATGGCGATAAATGGCGATGTAATACCGGCATTTACCCCGACGCTGAAAGTGCTGTACTTTACCTTACCGCTAAATATCTTAGGGCCGATTGATCCTAAAGAACTGTCGCCGGACGCTTTAAGGCTACCGGGTTTTACAGGTTGGGCTGAAACGAAACAAAAACTGCCTAAGTGGATGCAAAGCACATAGATAAATAATTTCATGACAGGTTAGGGGAAATGGCTAAGGCAGGTTTACGGTTTAATTATATGTTATCTATTAACAAATATAACATTTTTGCTTATCTATAAGTTAAACCTCTGTAGAATTTAAACCGGCCTTTGAACTTTTTCAAATGTACCTTATCACAAAATTTTACAAACAGGGAAACCAAACCGAATCATGGCGAGAGCCACGGTAACTTTACGCCGGCATTAACTAATAAGTGGTTTGGAGCAGAATAATTAGATATCCTCAAAAAATTCAGCGAGCGGGCCAAAATAGCTGTTATCCCAGCCTTCAGAAATATCTGCATAGTCAGCGTCAGGAATATTGGTATGTCTTAATTCAACCGAGGTGGCGTTTTTATCAGGGTGAAGCTTGATCGTGACAACCGAAGCCTCCGGCTGCCCGTCAAAATACCATTGCTGAACTATTTTCTTTCCTTCTTCAAATTCGAGGTTCTTCCCGACTATACTTCCGTCCCACATTGAAAATTCAGAGCTCGGTTCGGTCGACATTACTGCTGTTTCACCCGTCCACAACTCAATGGTGAGAGGATTGGTTAAAGCGATATAGATCTCTTCGGGCGTGGCGGGTATGCGGTAGTACTTTTTAAAGTCTTTCATGACACGATTTTTAGAATTTTAAAGATTAACAGGAGAATCATGACGTCTAAAATCCTGGTAATCTTTAAAATCTCCAAAATCGTGTTCAGACGCTTCCTAATGGCAGCACAATCCGCCCGTAAACTTCGTTCAATACATTGGCGATACCAGCATAGATAGCCGAGGCGCCGCATATAATGCCCTCGTAGCCGGCGAATTTACCAATACTTTCATTACCTGTGGCATGTTCGGCTGCAAGCAGAAAAAATAATATTGTTAACGAAGCAAATACGAATTGCAAGGCGCGGTTCAGCCTTAACGTGCCAAAAAACAGGCATAATGTAAATACGCCCCAAATACCCAGGTAAGCGGCCATAGCGCTATCGGACGTGGCAGCGGCCCATCCTAATTTTGGCATTACTATCAACCCAACCAGCGAAAGCCAGAAGAACCCGTACGAGGTAAAAGCGGTTAAACCAAATGTGTTGTTCTTTTTGGCTTCGATAACCCCCGCAATTACCTGGGCCAGGCCGCCGTAAAAAATACCCATGGCCAGTATCATTGAATTCATTGGAAAAAAACCGGCATTGTGAAGGTTAAGTAAAACGGTGGTGATACCGAAGGCGCAAAGGCCGAGCGGCGCAGGGTTGGCTATGCCGTCCTTTGCCGGAACAGGTGTTGTTGGGATCATTGTTATGGGGTTTAATTGGTTTATTAACGCAATCTAATTCATTTTAAAATATTTAACAATTATTTTTACAAACCGGCCGCCGGCTATTACGTTAATCTGTCACTATGCAAAAAATAGTTCTATTGCGCCACGGCGAAAGTGTATGGAACCAGGAAAACCGCTTCACGGGCTGGACCGATGTCGATTTATCGGAGGAAGGCTTTCGGCAAGCACATAAGGCAGGAATATTATTAAAAGCTAATGGATATAATTTTAACATCGCATTTACTTCATTGTTAAAGCGATCGATAAAAACATTACATATCGTGCTGGAAGAGCTTGACCATTTGTGGATACCTGTACAAAAATCATGGCGGCTCAATGAGCGCTTTTACGGAGCGTTGCAGGGGCTTAACAAAGCCGAAACCATCGCTTTATACGGCGAGGCGCAGGTACACAAATGGCGCCGGGACCCGCGCGAGCTTCCACCGGCGATCACCAAATATGATGACCGCTATCCCGGGAAGGATCCCCGATACAAAGACCTCACCAAACGCGAACTGCCGCTGACCGAAAACCTGAGCCAAACGATGGATAGGGTATTACCCTTTTGGAATGAGTTCATTGTGCCAGCCATCCGCAAAAACGAAAAAGTGATCGTATGCGCGCATGGCAATAGCCTGCGGGCGCTGATTCAATATATTGATCATTTAACCGATGAAGAAGTTACGCAGCTGGATATCCCAACCGGGACGCCTCTGATCTACGAGCTGGATGAGGGGTTGGAAAGAATACGGCACTATTATTTGGAGTGATTTCGGATTTAGATAATGTTCAGGGAGTTCAAAAGTGTATCAGGTGTACCTCTCTCAAAAATTGATACACCAGTTTAGAGTGATTTGAAACTGGTGATTAGCCCGAATATTAACCTAACCTCCAATGTCCAACCTCTAAACCTCCAATCACCCTTCTTTTTTATACAGTTCCCCGGCTTTCTCCGCTGACAATCTGATTCCTTTTATCATCGCCGAGCTAAAGCCGTTATGCTCCATCTCGTTTAAACCGGCTATGGTACAGCCGCTGGGCGAGGTTACTTTGTCAATTTCCTGTTCGGGATGGGAGGCAAGCTGGAGTAGCAAATCTGCGGCGCCCTTGGCCGTTTGCGCGGCCATTTTTAGCGCATCGTGGGCGTGAAAGCCGATCTCTGTTCCCCCTTGTGATGCCGCGCGAATGGACCGTAAAAAGAAAGCGATGCCGCAGGCGCAAAGCGCTGTAGCCGAAGTCATCAGCTCTTCGTTGATCTGGATCGTGACGCCGACGGTGTCAAAAAGAGACCGCACAAAATTGATATGTTTAGGTGTGCTGTTGTCGGTGGCGATACAGGTCATAGACTGGCCGATAGCGATAGCTGTATTCGGCATGGCACGGATAATCTGCACGTTCAAATCGAGTTGTGTGCGAATATCGCCACAGCTAACACCCGAAACGACCGATATCAGCAATTGTTTTTCGGGCTTTATAGCCGGACGTATCTCATCCAATAATTTGTTGAGCTGCTGGGGCAACACGGCCAACACCACAAAATCAGCTTTTCTTACCGCTTTAAGGTTATTATCGGTTACGTGATAACCTGTTTCGGCCAATGGCGCCAGCGCCGAAACATTCCTGCGGGTCAACGAGATTTGCTGCGGCTTGCAGATACCGGCTTTTGTAAGTCCTTTTGCAAGCGACAATCCGATATTCCCGCTGCCCAATATGGCGATATGTTGTTGTGAATTCATGAGTTTTGGCTTAAACGTGTTCCAAATGGTTTGTTTTGCTGCAGGCTTCCGAGTTCGCCGGAATGGCCTATGATCACGGCTTTAACGCCGCATGCTATCGCGGTGAAGGCATTGTCCAGTTTTGGTAGCATCCCGCTGTGAATGATTTGTTTTGTTTTTAATTCTTCATAGCGCTGCGGATCGAGTTCCCGTATCAGGGACTCTTCGTCATTGATATCCTGCAGTACGCCTTTTTTTTCAAAGCAATAAATAAGGGTGGTGTGGTATAAATCAGCTAACGCGACTGCCAATGCCGATGCGATAGTGTCGGCGTTGGTATTTAATAGCTGGCCCTCGCCGTCGTGAGTGAGCGCGCAAAAAACTGGTGTAAACCCTGCATCCATTAAACTGCTGATACTTTCTGCTCTAACTGAGGTTTCATCTATATCGCCAACAAAGCCATAATCGATGGATTTTACCGGCCTTTTTTTAGTCTGGATAAAATCGCCGTCGGCACCGGTAAGCCCCATGGCATTATTGCCGAAGCGCTGCAACTGGGCCACTATATTTTTATTGATGAGCCCGCCGTAAACCATGGTTACTACGCGCAGGGTTTCAATATCAGTAATGCGCCTGCCGTCGACCACCCGCGCTTCCAGGCCCAATGTTTCCGAAAGCTGGGTAGCCACCTTGCCGCCACCGTGAACCAATATTTTATACCCATCGAGCGAAGTAAAATCTTTCAAAAAATGATGGAGGTTTTCAGAATTATCAATAACATTCCCACCTATTTTTATAATATATAGGTTTTTATGGTCATGATTTGCCTCTGCCTTATTTGAAACTGAATGAATTCTTCCCATATCAACCGGAATTTTAACAAATTGAGGCGAAATTCTGCCGAAATACCCCCATTGCCGTTAAAAATAATAAAAAATAGACTGTTTTACGATAGAACCGGCGAAAAATGACTCATTTTATAGAATTAATTTTAACACCCGGTTTGGGTGCCTGTTTCTTTTTCAAACCAATGCGCGTCAAATTTGTGTAATAAGCATTGCAGTCGGCCGGTTGATGAAAAGATTGTGTATAATTGAAATTTATAATCATATATGTTTACAGTAACATGCCAGGAGGATGTCCGCTCAAGTTCAAGGCCGCGCGTCGTGATAATAGGCGGCGGGTTTGGTGGATTAAACGTCGCTAAAAAATTAAAGAATGCACCCGTCGATGTCCTGATGCTCGATAGGCATAATTACCATACTTTTCAGCCGTTGCTCTACCAGGTGGCGATCGGGTCGCTCGCAGCTGACTCGATCGGCTTTCCCATCCGGAGGATATTCATTAAATATGACAACTTCAGCTTTAACCTGGCCGAAGTACAGAAAATCAACCCGGAAACGAACACTATATCTACCAGTATCGGCACAATACACTACGACTACCTGGTTATTGCTACTGGCTCAAATACGAACTTTTTTGGAAATAAGCAGATCGAACACTTTGCTATGCCGATGAAGAATATACCGGAGGCATTGAATATAAGGAGTTTGGTCATTCAAAACCTCGAGACTGCCCTGATGACCAGCGACCCGCGGGAGAAATTTGCGTTAATGACCTTTGTGGTAGTAGGAGGAGGGCCCACAGGGGTGGAGCTAACCGGCGCATTGGCCGAAATGAGGCATTTGATATTAGCGAAGGATTACCACGGCCTAAGTAAATACGATATGCGGGTTTACCTGGTTGAAGGTAAAGACGGGTTGCTGGCAGCGATGTCGTCACAGGCATCCGCGAAAGCGAAAGAGTTTTTAACAGAAGCTGATGTAATTATTTATAACAGCGCGCATGTTGAAAGCTACGATGGCTTTTATTTAAAAATTGACAACGGAAAAACCCTTAAAACCCGCAATGTGTTGTGGGCGGCTGGGGTAAAGGGCGAAGTACCGGAAGGCCTCCCGCCTGATGCAATAGCCAAAGGCAACCGTATTTACGTGGATGAAATAAACCGGGTAAAAGGTTACGAAAACATATTCGCGATAGGGGATGCCGCATTGATGATAACCCCCTCGACGCCAAGCGGGCACCCCGGCGTGGCGCCGGTGGCTATACAACAGGGCCAATTACTGGCTAAAAACCTGGTTCACTTAATAAAGCGCGAAGCAACCGAACCATTTAAATATCGCGACAAAGGCGCATTAGCCACCATCGGACGGAACAAAGCCGTCGCGGATTTGGGTAGGATACATTTACAGGGATTTTTCGCGTGGCTGTTATGGGGTGTGGTGCATATCATGTCGCTGGCAGGATTTGCCAACAAGGGCATCATATTTTTAAGCTGGGCTATCAATTATTTTGCAAAAAACAGCGATAACCGTTTGGTTGTAAGGTATTTTAATACGGAAACGAGGGAAATAGAAGTCGACCCCAAATAACCCGTATCTGAAGTCATTTGATCTCCGGGTCGCGAAGTATTACGTCTCTACATTTTTAACGATTTCATATACTCAGCGATCTCCTTTTCGTTTGAATTTTCCGCTTTGAATAAATCGTTTATAATATTTTCCCGTTCTGTTTCCGAGCGGTTTTGGCTCAGCTTCTTTTTGGCCTGCAGGTCGTCCACCACAATCTCAAAAGCCACAATACCCTTCATCATCTTTTGCTTATAATCGTCGGGCAGATCGTTCCATTGCTTTAAATAATCGGCATCATAATATTGGATCATTTGTTGCAGCACGGCAGCTTTATTTTGTTCGCCGTCCAGCAAAGTGCATTTGCCATAGGCATGAACAGCAAGGTAGTTCCACGTTGGTACGCTTTCCTTTTTTTCGTAATGTTTGGGTGAGATATAGGCATGCGGTTCTGTAAATATTACAAGGGCGGTAGTGCCGATGACATCCGTCGATTGCGGGTTAGCCTTTGCAAAGTGCGATGATAAGATAATTTTATTGTCCTGTTCCTTCACCAAAAAGGGCAGGTGGGTAGCAACAGGCAGACCATCCCTCACCGATATGACCGTAGCAAAACTGTAACGCTGCATGAAAGCTATGGCTTCCTGCTGATCCGGAAATTTATTAAACGACGGGATATACATATTGTGAATTTAGTGAATAGTTGATTAAGTTGATTAGGTGAGCAGTTGGAATAGCGAGATAATAATAACCACTCATTTAATCAACTTATCTAACCTAATCAACCAACCCTTCCAGCATCCTTTTCAAAACCGCCTGTGCAGCCGAAACACGATTGCCTGCTTCATGCACCACAATTGAGCTTTCGCCATCTAAAATTTCAGCAGATAACTCCAGGTCACGGCGAACCGGCAGACAGTGCATGATTTTGGCATTGTTGGTAATTTTCAACCTTTCATTGGTTAGCATCCAGTTTTCGTTGCCCGGGAATATTGTGCCGTAAGGCTCATAGGCCGACCAATTTTTTACATAGATAAAATCCGCATCAGCTAAAGCTTCGTCCTGATTGTATGTAATCGTGGCGCCTTTGGTAAAATCAGTTGACAATTCATAGCCTTTGGGGTGCGTGATCGTAAAATCAACATCAGCCTTGCACATCCATTCGGCGAACGAATTGGGTACGGCCTGCGGCAATGGTTTAATATGCGGCGCCCAGGTTAATACTACTTTTGGGCGCGGGCGGGTTTTTAACTCTTCAATGGTCACCAGGTCGGCGAGGCTTTGCAGGGGATGCCGTGTGGCCGATTCAAGGCTTACAACCGGCACACCGCAATACTGCACAAATTTATTGAACACTGTTTCATTATAATCCTCATCGCGATCCTTTAACCCCGGAAACGAACGTACGCCGATGATATCGGCATACTGGCCCATAACAGCGGCAGCTTCGCGGATGTGTTCCACTGTAATGCCGTTCATAATAACGCCGTCACGCAGCTCCAGCGCCCATCCTTCCTTATCTATGTTCAGTACCATTACGTTCATGCCCAGGTTAAGGCCGGCTTTTTGGGTGCTCATGCGCGTACGCAGACTCGGGTTTAAAAAAATAAGCGCCAGCGTTTTGTTCTTCCCCAAATGCTGGAAGGCATACGGATCTTGCTTTAGCTGCAAGGCTTCGGCTACAATGCTTTTCACATCGGCGATGTCATTAACTGAGGAGAATAGTTTCATATGCCCTGCGGTATTGCTGTTTGCTGTTTATTTAAAATTGCTGAAAATGTTTCTAAAAACCGGTCTGCGTGGGCTTTGGTCAGGTTCAATGCAGGCAACAGTCTTACCACGTTTGGTTTTGCCTCGCCGGTAAATATGTGATGCGTAAACAATAGTTCCTTGCGAACATTTGCCAGTTCGGCCGGCAGTTCAATGCCAATCATCAATCCACGGCCACGGACTTCTTTAACCTCTTTCAACTTTTTCAGCTCGCTGATCAGGTATCCGCCAACTTCCGCAGCATTTTGCATCAGGTTATCCTGTTCCATTATCTCGAGCACAGCTAACCCTGCTGCACATGCCAGGTGGTTGCCGCCAAAGGTGGTGCCCAGCATGCCGTAAGCTGGTAATATTTTTGGCGAAATGATGATGCCCCCAATTGGAAAACCATTTCCCATGCCTTTGGCCATGGTATAAATATCGGCGTCAATACCCGCAAAATCATGCGAGAAGAATTTCCCTGTACGCCCGTATCCGCATTGAACGGAATCGGCAATAAAAACCGCGTTATTTTGATCGCACAGCGAACGTATTTTCTGTAAAAAGCTTTCGGGTGCAACCTGTATCCCGCCAACGCCCTGTATACCTTCGATAATTACTGAAGAAATATCGTTGTTATCGGCAAAAGCCTGCGCTAAAGCCTGCTCATTGCACCACGGCAAAAAGATCACATTATCGGTTTCATTAACCGGCGCTACTATTTTGGAATTATCGGTTACCGCAACAGCCAGCGACGTACGGCCGTGAAATGAACCTTTAAAAGCAATCACCTTTTTCTTCCCGTTGTAGAAAGAGGCCAGTTTCAAAGCATTTTCATTGGCC
>JAQBOH010000029.1 GCA_028288125.1 Mucilaginibacter sp. | reverse complement strand
CATGGTTCTTACCGACACACATACCCACCTATACTACGAAACGGATAATATAAAAAGGGCTGAACTAATTGAGCGGTGCAAAGAAAATAGCGTAACACGGCTTTTTCTACCCAATGTTGATACGGCTTCCCTGCCCCTTGTTTCCTCGCTTGTACAATCCTTCCCAGACGTGTGCTTCCCAATGCTTGGGCTGCATCCCTGTTCGGTAAAAACCGGTTGGGAAGATGAATTAACGGTGATCAAAACGGCGGTTAATAATCAGAAAATCGTAGCAATAGGTGAAATAGGTATTGACCTTTACTGGAATAAAACGCTTTTAAAGGAACAGGTTGAGGCTTTCAGGCAACAAATTGCCTGGACTAAAGAATTAAAGTTTCCAATAGTTATTCATTGCCGCGACGCGTTCAACGAGGTTTTTGAAGTACTTGAAAGTGAGAAAGATGAAAGTTTGAGAGGCATTTTTCATTGCTTTACCGGGACACTTGAACAAGCCAATAAAGTGATTGGCCTGGGATTTTATTTAGGAATTGGCGGAGTGCTTACCTACAAAAACGCGGGTCTCGGCAAAGTGGTATCGGAAATTGATTTAAAGCATATCGTTTTAGAAACAGATTCTCCGTACCTTACACCTGTTCCGCACCGCGGCAAGCCGAACGAAAGCTCGTATTTGATTTACATCGCCCAAAAGGTTGCGGAGCTACATCAAACAGACGTTGAGACTGTAGCAAATGTAACTACAGAAAATTCAAAGCTGGTATTTGGTGTGTGAAAATATAGCGCCCATAGTCCATGGTGCGGACGGACAGATAAAGAATATAGATAATTACGCCATGGTCTATGGACTATGGACTAACAAGCAATCGAATACGCATGAGCCAGATCTTGATCATTTATACCGGCGGGACGATAGGAATGATGAGCGACCCGCAAACCAAAATGCTCCGGCCGATCAATTTTGAGCAAATAATGGACAATGTACCGGAGTTGGAGAAACTTAATTGCAAAATTAAGGTGCACTCTTTCGATCAGATCATTGATTCATCCAATATGAACCCGGCCATCTGGAGCGAGCTTGCCGCTTTAATCGAAGCTAATTACGATACCGTTGATGGCTTTGTGATCCTGCATGGCTCCGACACTATGGCCTTTACCGCTTCGGCGCTTAGCTTTATGCTCGAGAACCTGGATAAGCCCGTTATTTTCACAGGCTCGCAATTACCTATTAGCGCGGTGCGGACGGACGCCAAGGAAAACTTAATGACCTCTATTGAAATTGCCAAGGCTAAGAAGAATGACCGTGCGCGCGTGCCCGAGGTTTGTATCTACTTTGATTATAAATTATTCAGGGGCAACCGGTCATTTAAATATAACTCTTCTAAATTTGAGGCTTTTCGATCACCCAACTACCCTATCCTGGCCGAATCGGGCGTACACCTTCGCTTCAGCGTAAACGACATCAGGCGCCCGCAGGATGGTGAAGGCCTGAAAGTGCACAAAAACCTGGTAAATGATGTTGCTGTACTTAAACTTTATCCCGGCATTAGTGCAAAAGTGGTTGAAACGATCCTGACCGCCGATGTAAGGGGCATTGTGATGGAAACCTTTGGCGCAGGCAATACCACTACCGAACAATGGTTTGTTGATCTGCTTAAAAACGCGATCGATAGCGGCAAGGTAATACTGGATATTTCGCAATGCAAGGTAGGCACGGTGGAGCTGGGCCGGTATGAAACCAGCCGCCAGTTAAAAGATGTAGGCGTGGCTAACGGCTATGATATGACATACGAATCGGCTGTTACCAAAATGATGTTTTTACTCGGGAATTTTAAAAACCCGGCAGAAGTTAAACATCTGCTGGAAACAGATATGAGAGGTGAAATTACCGTATCGTAGATGAACCCTAAATTCTGTTTGCCGTTAAGACACCCATATCCGGGCCGCCATAAGTAAAAATACTATGATTTACTATTTTAAGTCCCCAGTTATTAAATGTATTTATCAGATTCAGGAATAAATTGTGGTCGTGATATTCAACAGATATGCTCGCAATATTTTTGACCTGCTCTTTATCGATATTGAACATTATCTTTTCAAAGCCCTCTATATCGCACTTGATGCTTTCTACCTGGTATTTCGTTATCAATTCAAGAAGATCGTTTGTATTTGTTATTTTTTTTATCAGAAATTCAGAGCCATCGTCTTTAAAATGCTCCCCGAAATAATCTTTTATAACTTTAATATCATTTTCGTTCAAATCAATACCAATTATTTTCTTTGCACCCTTATTTTTAAAGTATACGGGAGATGATTCCCGGATATTATTAATTTCCCAAAAGCCGCACCCCAGGTCGAGAACAACTTTACCTGATACATCGAGATTTTTCCAATGGATGCTGGCATCTTCGGAGGTGATCAGCTCAGATACGTTGGGGAGTTTCAGTTTCCGGAATTTTCGTTGATTATAATAATTATAGACAAATGCTAATTCTCTTTCTATTATTCGTTTCATTTTGACTTACCAAGATTGTAATAAGAATATTACAATGATACCTATTTTATTTTCTTCATGAAGAAAGAGTAGAAATTAAGTTAACAATAACCTGTGATGGCGAGACCCTTCTGCACAACTCTCCTCCTATCGTTTGAATCATTCATCATATTCTACCCACTACACCGCTTTCAACCCTTTTCCGGTACGACCAGTAAAATACGATCGGGAACACAAAAAGGTTAAATATAGTATTGGTTATTAATCCTCCGATCACCACAATAGCCAATGGCTTTGATGCTTCGGAGCCAATCCCATTCGACATAGCTGCGGGCAATAAACCAATTGCTGCCATCATGGCTGTCATTACAACGGGGCGCAAACGATCGGCAACGCCATCCTTAATAGCGTCTCCGAACGATGTCCATGCGGTATGGTGTTTCAGTTCGGTGATGTTGCTTTTAAATTTGGTGATCAAAATAACGCCGTTTTGCACGCAAATACCAAACAGCGCAATAAATCCGATACCGCCCGAAATATTAAAGTTTATCCCGGTGATCAGCAACGCCAGTATACCCCCCATAATCGCGAATGGCACATTGTTTAACACCAGCAGCGAGTCTCTGAAATTACCGAACAATATAAACAGGATAAAGAAAATAATAAGCAAACTGACCGGCACTACCTGGCTTAGTCTCTTCGTAGCGCGCTGCTGATTTTCAAAATCGCCGGCCCACTGCAGGGAATAGCCCTTGGGCAGTTTAATTTGTTCATTTACCTTATTCTGCGCTTCACTGATCGTGCTGCCCATATCGCGGCCGCGGATAGAGAATTTTATGGCTCCGTAACGCGAGTGATCGTCGCGATAGATCATGCTGATACCGGTGATCCTTTTTATGGTAGCGATCTCGCGCAGGGGCACCGTATTGTTATTGAGTGTTGGTACACGCAGGTCTCCGATTGATAGTTCATTGTTCCTGAAGCTTTCCGGATAGCGGATACGGAGATCGAACTTGCGTTCGCCTTCATAAATTTGCGTGGCAGCCTTACCTCCTATCGCCATTTCAATCACCGCGTTGGCATCCGCGGCTGTAACGCCGTATTGCGCCATTTCCTGCTGGTTGAGGTCTATCTGTAATTCAGGCTGGCCTACGTTATGAAGTATTCCTAAATCTTCAATGCCCTTAACCCCCTTTAAAATGGAATATATATTAACTTCCTTTTTTTCGATATAATGATAATCATCACCAAACATTTTCACAACAATTGAACCCTTAACACCCGATACCGCTTCTTCTACATTATCGGATATAGGTTGTGAAAAATTGATGTCGACCCCGGGGAAAAATTTTAGTTTTTCCTGCATTCGCTGTATCAACTCTTCTTTTGTTTCCTTTCTTTTCCATTCATCCTGCGGGTAAATGTCTACGTGAAACTCAATATTATAAAAACCGGTTGCATCCGTCCCGTCATTCGGCCTGCCGGTTTGCGACATAACCTGTTTTACCTCATCAAAACTCAGGAAGATGCTGCGCATCTCATTAGCCATTTTCACTGACTCCTTTAGAGAAATACTTAGCGGGCCGGTAGCGCGCACGTAAATGGCGCCTTCATTTAATTCGGGCAAAAATTCCGTTCCTAAAAAACTGAAGCAACCAAGAGTAATTACCAGGGAAATAATAGCCAACGGAAAAACCAATTTGCGGGCTCTGAAACAAAGCGCATAAAAGCGCATAGCATTACGCGTGATAAATTCAACAAACACATTGTGTTTTTCCTTTACATCTTTACGCAGCAGCACACTGGCAAATGCAGGCACAAAGGTGAATGTTAGGATAACCGCACCCAGTAAAGCGAAACCAAGCGTCCACGCTAAGGGCGAAAACATCTTGCCTTCAACCTTCTGGAAGCTGAATATCGGCAGCAGGCCGGTAATAATGATTAGCTTAGCAAAGAATATGCCTTTGCCATTTACCATACAGGCCTGCTTTATTAAACCTAGTTTGCTCAGACGGTTATAGCTTTCCATCCCCACCTCTTTGGCTTTATGGTCGAGTACCACAAATATACCTTCAACCATTACCACCGCGCCATCTATAATAATACCGAAGTCGATAGCGCCCATCGACAGCAGGTTGGCCGACATTCCCCTTAATTTCAAACAAATGAAAGCAAACAATAACGACAGCGGAATAATAAGCGACACAATTAGAGTAGTGCGCCAGTCGGCCATGAAAAGGAATACAATAACGGTAACAAAGATTATTCCTTCAAACATATTGTGCAGTACCGTATGCGTGGCAAAATCCACCAAAGTCTCGCGGTCATAAAAGGTTTTCAGCTTTACATCATCCGGCAATATTTTATTGTTAAGTTCATTGACCTTGGCTTTCAGGTTTTTTATCACCTCGCTGGGGTTTTCACCCTTGCGCATTACCACGATGCCTTCAACCACGTCCGGATCCTTGTCACGGCCAACCTGTCCCAGCCTTGGCAGTGCCGATTCCGTCACCTCGGCAATCGTTTTAACATAAATAGGCGTGCCCTTAATGTTATTGATGACGATGTTTTTTATTTCGTCGATATTATTCAGCAAACCTATGCCTCTCACCACATAAGCCTGGCCACCCTGGTCGATCACATCACCGCCGACATTTACATTACTTTTTGACACGGCATCATACAGCTGTAACGGCGTTACATTGTACTGTACCGCTTTTTGAGGATCAATGGTTATCTGGTAGGTCTTTACTTCTCCGCCAAAGCTATTCACATCGGCAACCCCGGGAACAGCCCGAATTTCGCGTTCAACTACCCAATCCTCAATTGTCTTTAATTCGCGCGCAGATTTGCGGTTACTGGTTAAGGTAAAGCGAAATATCTCGCCGGTAGGCCCATAAGGCGGCTGCACCGAAGGGTTTACCCCGTCAGGTAAATTAGCGTCGGCCAAATGATTGTTGATCTGTAACCGGGCGAAGGGATAATCAACCTCGTCGTCGAAGGTTATTTTTACTACCGAAAGGCCAAAAAGCGATGATGACCGGATACTGGTCTTTTTCTCCGCCGGGTTCATCGCGATTTCGATGGGGCGGGTCACAAATTTCTCCACCTCCTCAGCGCTTCTTCCGGGCCATTGCGAAATGATGGTTACCGAGGTGTTGGTAACATCCGGAAAAGCATCGATACTAATGGTTTTAAAGCTGATATATCCCCCGACCGCCATCAGGGCAGTCACAAAAAATATAAAGAACCTGTTTTTTAAGGCGAAGGATAGGATATTTTTTATAAATCGATTCATGGGATTTTATTTCGGATGTCGAAATTTCAATTTCGGATTTAGAATCGACCGGAAAAAATCCGAAATCGAACATCCGAAATCCGATATTTATTTAGTCTTTCAATGATTCATACAAATACACTTGCCTTGATGCCACAACACGATCACCTGGTTTTACGCCTTTGCTGATATATGCCCTGTCTTCAACTGTTTTGGCAACTACAACCGGCTGAATATGCACTTTGGCTTTGCCGTCGACTACAATAACATAATTTTTATCGTTATCAAACACCAGCGTCCGCGCGTTAATTTCCGGCAAATTTTCGCCCGACTTTGCCCGGATCTGGATATTGGCAAACATTCCGGGCTTAAGCATATTGCCCGGATTATTGATCTTTATCCTGGCATGCATTACCTTATTATCGGGGTCGAGCATATTATCGATCCGGTCGATTTTTCCGTCAAATATTTTATCAGGATATGACAGGGTGGTAACTTTTACAGGATCCCCGGTTTGTATCTTCGATATATCCGATTCATATACATTCACCAGCACATATACCGTCGACAGGTCGGCTATTGTAAACAAGTTCTGGCTGTTATCAGCCCGTACCTGTGTATTGCCGGCCAGGTTTTTCTCCACCACAAAACCGGATATAGGCGCTTTAAGCTCATAACCATTGCTGTTGCTTTTGTTTATCGATATTACCGCGCCGGCACGCTTGCTTTCGGCCAGCGCTTTTTGATAGTCGGACTTTGCTTGTTCCATATCTTTTTGCGAAGCAAGGCCGCCGTTATATAAATCCTGCGTTGACTCCATTACCCGGCGCGTATTTCTGACATCGGCCGCCGATGAAATGTAATCCTTGGTAAAACCCGCCATTTCGGCACTCTTCATAACGGCAAGCGTTTGCCCTTTAGTAACTACGTCGCCTAATTGTACATGTACATTTTGTGCCACCCCGCTAACCATCGGGAACACTTTTACCATCTTATTTTCATCAGGCGCTACGCTGCCCGTTAATGTGAATTGCGATAACGCGCTTGCTTCTTTCACGGTATCAATCAGCAAGCTGCTTAATAAACTGTCAGTAACCTGGAAACGGGTATCCTTTTCCTGGCCCTCATCGGCGTGGTGGCAGCTTTGCAAACCGAGTCCCGCGACGATCAGGGCAGTTGAAATAATCAGAATTTTATGTTTGGTGTACATTTTTAGTGCTATGATTATTGATTAAAAAAAGGTGTCCCGGTAACGTAATTAAGCTGTTCGAGCGACGTTACCCGGTTTAAAAGCAGGTTGTTAAGTTGTACCGTGTTGGTCTTGTAGGAATCGTAAAAATCAAGGAATTCAAGCATGCTGATGTTCCGCTTTTCGTAATTCTTAAACACTTCGCCAATCAGGTGAGTAAAGTCTTGTTTAAATTGAGGGTCAAAGCTGTTATATAGCTTCTCGAGCCTTAAGGCTATCTTATAGTTTGTAGCTACGTCGTTCGCTACCTGGTTTTGCTGATTTTCGAGTTGCAGCTTGCTTTGGTCGACCTGCAGGTTGGCCTGCCTGATATTTCCCTGGTTACGGTTAAACAAGGGCAAGGGTAGGCTAAGTCCGGCGCTCAAAAAATTGCGGCCATACGAGCCCAGCTTATCAAAGTTTAGCGACAATGAAACATCCGGAACGGCGGTTGCTTTTTGCAATGCCAGGTTCATATTATTATAATCAACCGTTGCCTTGCTGTAACGCAGATCATACCGGTTAATAAGGGCCGAATCCAGCAGCCGCTGATAAAGCACATTGGTCAAAATATCTTTATCAGTAACATCTTCGGTTACCTGTGGATCAATCGCGGTGCCGGCAGGTACATGAAGCATTATTTTTAGCTCCCGTTCGGTGGTATCAATCCCGGTTTGAAGGTTATTATATTCGGCCTGCAGTGAATAGAGCTGCGACTGGATGCGTAATACTTCCTTTTGGGCGATGTTGCCTTTACCATACTGCTGTTTAAAAATAGTTAGTGTTTTTGATAAAGAACTGATCTCCCGGTCGTATACCTTTGCCGACTGACGCTGATAGTAAATAGTAAAAAAGTCTATCCTTAACGTATTTTTAAGTGTCCGCAGCAAGTCAAAAAACTGGTAGCGCGCCTGCTCAACGCCAATTTTAGCCAGCCGGATATTCTTGTTATGCTTACCGGCTGTTGTAATCAGCTGCGAAATACTTGTCGACTGTTCTGCTGACGGGTTAGATTCATTTGTGCCCGCTATGCCGTTATTTATGCTAAAGTCGGGGTTGGTAAACAGCTTTGCTGTGATTACCTGTGCCCCTGCTATATCAATATTATAGCGCTGCGCCATCAGCTGCAGGTTGTTTTTTAGAAACCGGTCTTCTGCCTGTTTGATTGTTAATTTAACTGTATCAGTTAACCGGCCTTGTGCATGTGCAGGGAAATTGACAAGCATAAACCCCATTTGCAGCAATACAATAGCACAGATAATTTTCAGGCACATAATATTATTTGATGCCACAAAATTAGGCAACCGCTATTAAAGCGGGATTAAAGGAAGATTAGAATACGATTAGAAATTCATTTAACAAACTGAATTGTTACGTCAGTACCCTCCCGGGGTATGGAATTGATCGAAATTGTACCATTAAACAGATGAATGATTTTGGCGGTTACATACAATCCGATGCCGTTACCTTGGAAATCTTTTACATTTTTCCCGCGGAAGAATGAATCAAAAACGTTGGTCAATTCTTCAGGCATTATACCTATACCCATGTCCGTTATCTTTATGATGATGGACTTTTCATCGGCATAAAGGTCGCATTGCACACGTTTATTTTTTGAAAATTTAAAAGCGTTGCCGATAATATTGTTAAATGCAATGGTCAGTAACGATTTATTGGCGTGTATTTGCAGCTTCTCGTGGTCTTCCGGCAGGTGCTGTATGTTTACGTTAAATAAATTTTTACCGGCTTTTTCGGCCCAATAATCGTTAAGCTCCCAAATCAGCTCATCAATAGCCACCGGTTTAAGGGCGGGCTGCGTGTAATTCATATCTACCTGGGCCAGTTCAAGCAAGCTTGTAATGGTTTCATTTAATCGTTCCGCGTCGCTTAATACAGATCTTAATACTTGTTCGTATTCGCCATTGGCGCGCAGCTTGTTCAGGGTAATTTCAATTTCCCCGATAATGGTTGTTATTGGGGTCCTTAACTCGTGCGAGGCATTGATCACAAAGGTTTGTTGCAGTTCAAAGGCATTTTCCAGGTGCTCCAAAAGCTGGTTAAAATTATGTGCGAGCGCGCTTATCTCATCTTTGCCATCGCCCTCGTTTACGCGCAAACTCAAATTACCGGCTCTCACCAGTCGCATTTGCTCAATAACTTTATTAAGAGGTTCCAAAGCCTTTTGGGCAAACCACCTGCTTATTATAAATAAACCTGCGGTTACACTTATCAGTAGGATCGTCATACTTTCGATAAGGTCCCGTAGCCTTTTATGCCCTTGCACATCAATAGCCGAAACCAATATGACAAAGTTCCCTTGGTTGTCATTATAATATATGCCAACCGTTTGCCTGCTGCCTTCAGTAAATTCAAGCTGTTTGTTCCTCCGCGTCTCGTCTATTACAGCGGCCGACCAAAACCGGTTTTTATCTTTTATAAACGAGGCTGAGTTTTTATCATCATATAGCCGGATCACCTCGTTGGGAAGACGTTGCAGGTAGCGTTCCTGTACACGATTGAGTGAATCCGTCGAAATTTCATCGGCTTCCAGATACCGCTGCGCAGTCACATGCGCTCTATCCATCAGGTGGCTATAGAAATCGGTTTTGATATAGGAATTAAACGAAATACAGATAACTATCTCTACAATTAGCAGCACAACCGCGCTTATCGCTGTAAAATAAAGAGAAAGCCTGTTCCTTATTTTCATCGCTATTTGTCTCTTTTTAAGATATATCCCATCCCGATAACGGTGTGGATTAACTTGCTTTTTGCACCTTTTTCGATCTTTTTGCGCAAGTAGTTTACGTATACGTCGATAAAATTCGTACCTGTATCAAAATCAATTTTCCATACCTGTTCTGCGATGTACTCCCTCGACAAAACTTTATTAGGATGCCGCATAAATAATTCGAGCAGTGTATATTCCTTCGCGGTGAGGGCTATTTGATTTCCTGCTCGTTCCGCGATATTACTCCAGGTATCAAGTTTAAGGTCATCAAAAGTTAATGTATGGTTTTCCGGTACTTCTGCGTTTTGCCGTCGCAATAAAGCTTCAATGCGGGCCAGCAATTCGCTGAAGTGAAATGGCTTAACCAGGTAATCATCAGCACCGGCCTTTAAACCGGCCACTTTATTCTGTACCTGATCGAGCGCTGTGAGCATCAACACAGGTGTTTTAGCATCCGTTAACCGTATCTGCCGGCAAAGTTCAATACCGTTAATGTCCGGCAGCATCACATCAAGAATGAGCAGGTCGAAGCTGTGGTGTTGGAGCAATGCTTTAGCCGATGCACCATCGCCGCCGGTGGTTATTTTGTATCCATGTTCTTTTAGTCCCTTACAAATAAAAGCGGCAACCTTTTGCTCGTCCTCAACTAAACAGATATTGGCCATGCGGACAAATATAAACTAAGATTCGTGGGATTTGAGGATTTTAGGATTCTGGTTAAAACCGAAGTCTGATTATTAAGGTCTATTTAAAACATCCGCTGCTGATCACTTCCATAAGCTCTAATCTTGCAAAAACCAATAAAAGGCGTATTTTTTGATACCTTTACTGATAGGAAAGATACCCGGTTAATCTTTTCATGACTACAATGTTTTTATTGAATTGATAATCAAAACCAATCCTAATATATGGATACGATCAAAGACCTGAGACTGGCTGTTTTAATTGATGCCGATAACGTTCCGTATGCGAATGTGAAGCAGATGTTTGAAGAAATAGCTAAATACGGAACCCCGACGTTTAAAAGAATTTATGCCGACTGGACCAAACCAACTGTTTCGGGCTGGAAAACCGTATTGCTTGAAAACGCCATCACACCCATCCAGCAATACAGCTATTCGACCGGGAAAAACTCAAGCGACAGCGCGATGATCATTGATGCCATGGATATATTATATTCGGGCAAGGTTGACGGCTTTTGCATTGTATCCAGCGACAGCGATTTTACGCGTCTTGCGATAAGGCTGCGCGAAGCCGGCATGAAAGTGATTGGCATCGGCGAGAAAAAAACGCTGATCCCTTTTATTACCGCGTGCGACAAGTTTATTTACATCGAAATTTTGAAGATGAGTGAAACTTCTCCCGACGAAGACCGAAAAGTACGGCCATCAAAAAAACGGGGGTCGCAGAAAACCGCGCCGCTTGATAAGGTGGGCCAGGAACTTGTAAGGCTTGTAAAGGATAGCATCACCGATCTGGGCGACGAAAACGGCTGGGCCTACCTGGGCAATCTGGGTACCCAAATATTAAAAAAGAAGCCTGATTTTGATTCCCGGAACTATGGTTATCCGAAAATGCTGCCGCTCATTAAAAGCTTAAATAAGTTCGAGTTTGACGAACGGGAATCGGGTCGGGGGAATATCAAACATGTGTATGTGAAGATAAAATAACGGCGATTACCGCGCGGCTATTCCTTAGGTATCTTAATGCGATAATTGTAAAGAAAATGGCGTGTGGTAAGGTAACATACATATACAACAAAAGGCGCCACCAAAATATCAATAGTGTAATGCACATGTTGTACCAGCAATAGCCCGGCAACTAAGGTAACCGCCAGTAAGGCTATCAACTTATCCGTTCTTCTCTCTAAACATAAAAATATCAGGAACATGGTTGACGTATGGCCCGAAAAAAATAAATCCTTTGTGATCATCACATTTCCATAAAAAATACCGGTAAAGGGGTCGGTTAGGGTACGAAATCCTGGCGGAGGGTTCAGCGGCACAAGGGTAATACTAACCGCCCGGGCAAAACATATTAATATTAATGCCCAGCAATATGTAATATAAATAGAGGGATTATGGATGGCCCGGATCAGTATTAACAAAACCATTCCCCATATAATCGAAAAGATCAAAACAGAAACATTACACGACGGTATTTGCGTTAATACCCAATCATCAAGTACAACGCCCTGTCTTTTTTCAATATGGCCAAAAAATAATGGCATTGTAAAAATAACTGCAAGCATGATCAAAGTACCGATGATCATCCTGTTGCGCTTGTATGTTGAATTAAAAATTTCCGTCCAGTTATCCTTTAATGAAGTTGACTGCATAAAGTGTACTCAAATAATTTAGCTTGCAAAAGTAATAATACCAAAAAGATCGGGAAATATTTAATCGGAATTAATAATGTGAGTGTAAAATAAATCCTACAAAAGCAACAGTATTGCATTTGTGAGTATATTTGACGTATGAAAAATCCGAAGTTTAAGTCGAAATGGGATAACGTGGGGATGACGGCCTCGGTATTGTGCGCTATTCACTGCGCGATCGTTCCTATCCTGATCACCAGTCTGCCGCTGCTGGGTTTAGGGTTCCTGGCAAACCCCTGGTTTGAGTGGGGCATGATCCTTTTTGCGTTGTGCATTGGCGTATACGCAATAGGCATAACTTACATCCGGGTAAAACATAGTTTATTACCGATGGTATTGCTCATTACAGGCTTTATGATCATTATAGCCGGCCACTTATTTATCACGAGCTGGCGCGAAGCAATAATCGTCCCGATAGGTGGCTTACTGATCGCGGCGGCGCATTTTTTTAATTATAAATATGCTAAAGTGTGCGCACGCGACTACTCCGCTTTTCATTTAAGACACACGCATTTTGAAGCGGGCGAAACGCGTTAAAAGTGGTGTTTAGCGGCGCTGCTATTCAAAATACTTTTTACAGGTATGCGTTATTCTTAGTAAATTTACCCTTTAATATTCCTGATTGAAATGAGCAAGAGCCATAATAATAATTTTGAGGAGCTGCTTGAAAGGCATCATTTAAAAAAAACTGCCCCACGCCTTAAGGTACTGTCAATGTTGTCGGCAAAAAACGTGGCCACCTCGCAGCCAGACCTGGAACGGGTAATGAGCGATATCGATCGCGTAACCCTGTACCGGATATTAAATACCTTTGAGGAAAAGGGTATCATCCATAAAGTTTTTGACCTAAACGGCACTTCAAATTTTGCGATGTGCACATCCGATTGCGAAGAGAATCACCACCACGACGAACACCTGCATTTTAATTGTACCAACTGCAAAAATGTATATTGCCTGGATGATTTGCACTTGCCTCCTATCGATCTTCCGGCTGGCTTTAAACCCCAGAGCTTTACTTTATACGCTACAGGGTTATGCCCGAAATGCAGCAGGGCAGCCGGAAAAACCAAACTAAAACAAGTTGTATAGCTCGTACCTATTTATTAATGACAAAAAACCAACCCGGGTTAATACTATTCCTGAATACGCTGGCCTTATTTCTATCCTTCATAGCAAACGCCCAGCTGCCCAGGTCCTCCTTTAAATTTAAAATAATCGTAATTGACGCGGGCCACGGCGGCAAGGACCCCGGCGCGCATGGGTCATATTCCGCGGAAAAAAATGTGGCACTGGCAATTGCCAAAAAAACAGAACATTTGATCAATGAGGAAATGGACGATGTTAACGTGATCATGACGCGCAGCACCGACAAATTTATCCCGCTAAACAGGCGGTCGGAGATTGCCAATGAGAATAATGCGAACCTTTTTATTTCTATTCATTGCAACTCCTCGCCTGAAGGGACAACTGAAAGCACACACAAAGAAAAAGGCGTTTTACTTTTGGTATACGGCTTTCACCGGCAGCAGGAGCAAATGGAAGCGCTGAGGGAAAATGCCTCTATTTATATCGAAAAGGATTATAAAAAGACTTACGCAGGCTACGGCGAAGATAACCCGGCGGCATTTATCATATTAAATACGGTTATGCAAAAATACCGGGCACAGAGCATTTTGTTCGGCAAGCTGTTGAATACCGAGTTTATTGATACCGACGGCCGGAAAAGCAGGGGCGTGAAGGAACAGGGTGTTTTAGTTTTGGCACATAGCGCCATGCCCGCCGTTTTGGTAGAAACAGGTTATATCAATAACCCGGACGAGGAAGAATACCTAAACTCAGAAAGCGGTCAGCTTGAAATAGCCCGTTCCATCGTACGCGCCATTAAAACTTATCGTGACCAGATCAGCGTAAGGTAGCTGTAGATGTATTAAAACATTCGTTGTATTATCCGTATTTTTATACGTCTGCAGTAATCACTACAATATCAATATCATGAAAAAATTAATATTTACCGGGCTGATTGTTTTAGCAATTGTAAAAACTACTGCCGCCCAGCAAACTTTTTCGAGTGAAAGTTTTAACAAAAAACTAGGCAAAACAGGTACACTTTGCGATACGGTTTACTCCGTCCGGATAGTAGCTGATACCCTTACTTTATTGAATCTGGGCGGTGCTTATCCCAACCAAAAGTATACCGTAGCGGTTAAAGGCACCAAAATAAACCTCGACTGGGCAAACATCAAAGGGAAACCGCTATGCGTAACCGGCGTATTCATACTCTATAAAAACCGGCCCGAAATAGTTATCGACCTGCCTGAGCAAATTAACGCGAACAAGCTTGTTCATTAATTGTATTGCATTAGAGTCTTAAAATGTCAAAAAGGCTGATTTTATAAGTACCTGGAACTAGCTGCCGCCTGCAACGCATCCGCCATTATTACCGGCGATAAAGACCTGCTTGTGCTGCATCCTTACGAAAATATTTCTATTCTAACGCCTATTGATTTTTTAAATCAATATAAATTTTCCTGACAATCAAAGTCGGGGGCTATTCTAACTCCAATCAAAGTCAACCCCGCGGTTATTTAATTTCCACCTTGCAGGGAATGGGTTGGTCAGCCAATCCAAAGGCTCACCCACCGGCTGAACGCGTGCCGCGTTTGCGAAACATAACTTAATGAAGGCCTTTTGTTCGGCGCCAAGAGCATTGGGCTGGGCCGAGATAAATAACGGGGCGCCGCTTTCAGCAAGCAACTGCATCCATTGTTTATTTTTTTCCCAGGGCACCTCCGTGGTTAAACCAACGCAGTCACCATCGGCGGCATAAAAAGTATTATGCTGCGGCGTCCGGAACCCCATAGTGTTCACTCCGATTTTGCGGGTACGGGCCCATTCCTTACCGCTTGTGTCGTCCCCTATCCTGTTTAACTCGAATACACCTGCCGCAAGATGGCTGACGGTATTACAGCCAATAATGTACATATCGCCCGCCGACTCCTGAATGGCCTTGTACAACTGGCTAATAATTTCGGCCGTTGTTTTGCTTTTGTCGTTGAACGACCAGCCGGGTTGTGTGATACTGTCGTTCATTTGAAAGCCCCACCTGCCGGTAATGTCGTAGGTGCTATAGTCATGTTTCACCATCTCAAATCCCCATTGTTTATAGAAGGAGATGTTGCGCTTTACCCGTTCTATGTTTTCCGGTATGGTTGGGTCGAGCACCGGGTTTTTCGGGTCATCCCTGCCTTTTATTTTAGGGGCAAGTAAATTGGGGTTGTCGTTATATTTTGCGCACAAGGGCCGCGTCCATAAGCCGGGGCGCATGCCCAGTTTAAGAATATCCTCCGCCATCAGGTGCATATCTTTAAATTTTTCGTTCGGCTGCGAAAAATCATCGGCCCAGCCGCCGTCGCCCGGCAGATAAGGTGAATATTTGGCCCAGCCCGCGTCAATGACCGAGAATGGCCTGTTATGGGTATCAGTTACCAGTTCCGCCATTAACGCCGTGGTCTCTTTTATCAGCCGCGATGAATTGTTGCCATAGGCAAAATACCAATCGTTAATGCCATAAACGGGTTGTTTGGGCAAACGCGGTTTTTCGCACATCAAACTGCAAAATCGCCGCGCGGTTTTAAAAGGATTTTCACCCGCTGTGCTTATGGTGGTTATAATATCGGCTGCATGCAACTTGCGTGAACCCAATTGAACCCCCGATCCGCCTGAATGGGTATCCAAAGTCAATTCCAGGCTATCAGGATTAACTGTCCACCAGCAAATGGTGTTACAGCCGGTTTTTATGCCAAAGCAGGCGGTTTGTTTATCGTCGTGCAATAACACGTACCAGGGGTTTTTGGTTGCGGGCGCGGGCGTTTTCCAGGCCATATCACCGTAAGTACGTTCCCAGTGGTCGCCCAATGATTTTACTGCAGTGCCGGTATGGTGCTTCCATTTCAGGCATATAGCGGTTAACGCTGTAGTTGGGGATTGAATATATACACCCGTAGCGTTTCCATTAAGGTGCAAATCTACTTCTACATCTTGGTAAGCATATAACGAACTGCCGGATGGTTTTAAGCGGAACCATTCGGCACCGGCCTGTCCCCAAACTTCATCAGGGCTGTTCATTAAAGCTTTATCGCCCGAAGCATGGGCAAACCTGCTAAAAACCAGGCCCGCCGCAACTGTCGCCGAAAGCCCAATAAAATGTCGTCTTTGCATAGATTTAAAGATTGGTAATATGCCAGCCAAAACTGCATTATACCAACCTAAATGTAAGCAGTTAAATTAAAATTCTGGAATTAAAAAATGAAAGGGATTTCTGCTTACGCTGACAACTGTAATTCTATCGTATTCAGCAAATCGAAAATATCAAAGGGTTTTGGCACAACTTCGTCGGCACAAACACTTTTAATGGTTTCGGCCACCCTGCTGTGGGTTGACATGACGATAACCGGGATATGTTTTGTCCTGCTGTCTGCCTTAAGGGTACGGCATAGTTCCGCTCCCTCGTCGGTGGGTTTTATGATGTCGAGCAATATGACGTTTGGTTTATAATTTTCAATTTGTTCGTAAATGCCCTCCTTAGTTGTCAAGGCCTTTACGTCATATCCCTCATCGTTGAGCAGAGCGGCGACGATTTCAAGTATGGAGTCATCATTTTCCACTACAAATATCTTCTTCTTCATATTAATCAGGTAAAAGTTAAAGGTAAATAAAAAAATTAATTTAAAAGAAACAAAAAATCATAATAATTGTATTATTTAACCTTTGAAGAATTGATACGAAATTAAAAATGACGTCAATTGCCGGGAACGGGCCAGGCATCAGCCCCAATGCAACAAATGATGTCGTTTTTACGTATAAATTGGCAAAATCCTGATCAATTTTTATGCAGGAAATAACTTTATGATGTATGGCGGCGACTGCTGTGTTCCCGGATGTTAATCCTGCTGATGTTTATAATCTAGAGCTTTTTTTTGACATATCACCCGATCTTTTGTGTATAGCCGGGTTTGACGGCTATTTTAAAAAAATAAACCCGACTGTTTCAAAAACATTAGGCTATCCCAACGAAGAATTATTTTCGAGGCCGATCAATGATTTTGTGCATTTTGAAGACAGGGCCATAACATCGCAAAAGCGGGATAATATCAGGCAGGACAATGCCTTATTAAACTTTGAAAACCGGTATGTAACAAAAAGCGGCGAGATCGTATGGCTGTCATGGACATCGATGCCGATAAAAAGTGAGCAGGTGGTTTTCGCGATCGCCAAAAATATTACCCACAAAAAGAAATTGGAAGAAGACCGCAATGTGCTGCTGAGCAACCTGACCCGGATCAATCACGACCTGAAGCAGCTTACCTACTCGACATCGCATGACCTGCGGCTGCCGGTGGCCAACTTGCTTTCAGTTTTTAGCCTGCTGGATGTCACCAAGATACAGGATGACGAAACACTGGAGTTTATTAACATACTAAAAACTTCGACCGAAAATTTAAAGGACACATTAGATAATTACGTAGACCGTTTAAATCAAAAAAATGTGTTAACCGTTGATACGACGGAGATTGACCTAAACGAATGCCTTGAGGCAGCGTTGCATTCATTAAGTTCGCTGATACAACATTCAAAAGCCCGGATCACTATTGACTTTTCGGCATATAAAAAGGTAAAATTTAACAAAGCTTATCTCGAAAGCATTTTTTTGAACCTGCTTACCAACTCGATCAAATACGCAAGACCGGACCATTTCCCGGTAATTAATATCTGTTCAAAAATTGAAAATGGCAAGAAGCAGTTAATTTTTGCGGATGAAGGCCAGGGCTTTGATATGGAAAAGGCAAAAGATAAGGTATTTGGCTTTAACCAAAAATTCCATGATCATTCCGACAGTAAGGGCATTGGCTTATACCTGGTTTATAACCATGTAACCAGTTTAGGCGGCCGCATAGCCATTGAAAGTAAAGTAAACGAGGGCGCGAAGTTTATTATTTCGTTTAAGAATTGATATAAGTTGGATAGCGGATAAGCTACCTGAAATAATTTTTCTATCCGGGATCTAATACCAGGATCAGAATTAGAGATACCGGCGAAGGAGCGGCTAATCATTGAACCCCTTGCCATCGAGTATCTGCGGTATATATTTTTCAACCCTTCCCTCACGGGTTTTGGACTGTTTAGGTTGAGAAAAATAAAACAGGTATCCTCTTTGCCGTCCCGGCGTTAATGCCTCAAAAGCAGCTTTCAGGGCCGGAATTGCATCCAATTTACTTTGAAACTCTTCGGGAACCTTGAAGTCTGCAGTTGTTTTATGGTTCACTTTCAATCCAGCCTTTTCCACTTCAACAGCTTCATCGATATAGGCTTTCAGGATAGGTTCCATTTCCACTATTTCCAGGACATTGGTGAACCGGATCTGGCGAGCCGCCTGCACATTTTCGGTTTGCCGGATCAGGATACCGCCGGGATCATTTAACAGGGCGCCTTTGAAAAACAAAAGCGCGCAGTATTCTTTAAATCCGTGTATTAAAACAATATTTTGTTTGTTCACCGTGTAGCAGGGACAACCCCACTTCAATTCTTCTGTGAGTCCGCAGTCAAGAATGAGCGTTCTTAATTCCTCATACTCTTCCCGCCACTGCTTGGCTTTATTAAAAAAGAAATCAACCCTGGGATTCATGCTGTTCGTTATTTATGCTGAATAAAGTTATGAATGGTTACTGATTAACCCATCCTTAAGCAATTTTAAATTTCGGAATCAATATCGCAATTATGCCTAACATCTTCCAAACGCCGGCGCGCATTATTCACTCCGCAGACTTTTCACCGGGTTTGCTTTTGCTGCTTTTATTGCCTGGAAACTTATCGTTGCGAGCGCAATAATTATTGCAACAAGTCCGCCTGCAGCAAATAACCACAAACTGATGTTGATGCGATAAACATAACCTTGCAACCATTGGTGCATGTAATACCAGGCAATGGGTGTAGCGATAGTAAAGGCAATTGCAATGAGTATAATAAATTCTTTTGAAAACAAATAAACGATATTGCCTGCAGTAGCACCAAGTACTTTACGGACACCAACTTCTTTTATCCGCTGCACTGCCATAAATGAGACTAAACCATACAACCCCAAACAACTAAGGAATATCGCGACTGCTGCAAAAATTTTATACAAAGCTGCTAACTGATTTTCCTGTTTATAAAAACTTCCAATTTTTTCATCCAGAAACTTGTATTCATAAACAAAATCGGGAAATGTTTGCTCAAATATTTTTTTTACAGATGGCATTGTAGAAGAAATATTTGTAGTTGCCAATTTTATTCCGGCCTGGTTGTACATTGTAACGTTTGTGGCAATAAGCAATGGTGCAAGATCCTGGCGAAAAGATCTGTCATTAAAATCTTTCAATACACCAACAACCGGACATTTTATCTGGCCGTTCCATATACTTATTTCTTTATTCAATATATCATCAGGATTTTTTATTCCCAAACTTTTCATCAGCGACTCATTCACTAAAAATTCTCTTGTCATATTGGAAGGCTGCAAATTTCTTCCGGCTATCAGTTGTAATTTATAAGCCGGCACATATTCATTGTCGGCGAATTTGGTAATGGCTTTAAAATCTGTTTCTTTTATCGCATGGTTAAATATGAGTGTGCCCGACAAATCATTACCATCTTCAACCGGAGTATTGGAACTGAAGCTTACTGCCTGCACGCCGTTTAATGACAATAACTGTTTCTTTAAATAATCCAACCTGCTGATGCGAAGACTATCTACGCGGAAAGGAACATTAATAATTGCATTTTTATCGAAGCCTAACGGTTGATCCATAAAATAATTCATTTGCTTTACGATGATGAGTGTTCCGATGATCAGTGCCTGTGCAATGATGAATTGAAACACGACCAATCCTCTTCTTAGTGAAACTCCCTTTACAGTATTTGATGTGAGTTTACTCTTTAAAGCATTAACAGGATTGAAACGTGATAAAACAATAGCAGGATAAAAACCGGCAAGTGCGGTTACAACAATTGTTACCATCAAAAGAAATAAAATAATTGCAGGATTGTTGAATATGTCGAATGAAAGCGAGAGCTCTAAAAGTTGATTTACATAAGGCAACGCAAGCATTGTAATCACTGCTGCAAGCATTACGGCACTTGCAACGATCAAAAATGTTTCAATGATGAATTGCATTTGCAATTGAGACTTGTTACTGCCCAAAACTTTTCTTACGCCAACTTCCTTTGCACGATTAACAGCTTGCGCGGTGGAGAGGTTGATAAAGTTTACACAAGCAATTAACAGGATGAATGCCGCAATCAGCCACAATACATTGAGCAGTTGATGACTGATTGTTTTGTTGCTGTAATCACCTGTTTGTGTATCATAATGCACCGCGCTTAATGGTTGTATAATATGACTATCCTTATCGTCGGGAGATTCCACCTTTCGTGAGTACGCTCGTAATTGCTGATTAAAATTGTCAACAGAAATATTTGGCGGCAACGAAATATAGCAACCAAAATCAGATCCCGTCCTATCCTCCCAATTGGTGGACTTTAACATATAACTTCCGCTGCTTGTTCCAAAAGACACAACAAGTTTTAGCTGAAAGTCGGTATTTGCCGGTATGGTGGCAAGAATACCCGAAACTTTCAATACATCAGTGCCGTGACTGAATATATAGCCGCCTGCCTGGAGTTTGATGGTTTTACCCATTGCTTCTTTCCAGTCGCCAAAATATTTTTCTGCAATCTCTTTTGTAAGCAATACATTGTTCGGATCTTTTAATGAGGCATACGAACCTACAAGCAGGGGGAAATCAAATATTTTAAAAAATGAAGGCTCGGTATAAAATACACCCCTTTGCTCTTTAAATATTTTTTCCGGAGCTCCATTATTATCGGGTATCAGTAACTGATCATTTTGGCTTGCAAAAATTGGAGATACTTGTTCTATTTGGGGAAAAGTAGTTTTCAATCCCAGGGGCATTGGAAGAGGAACGTCTTTCCCATAAAAAATATTCGCTGCATCAGCATGATGATATTCGGTTAACACACGATAAATGCGATCCTTCTTTGGGTGAAAATTATCGAAGCTGGTTTGATATTGTATAATGATAAATATCATCATACAAACGGCAATACCAACAGCCAGGCCGGCAACATTGATAGCGGCATAGCTTTTATTGCGTACCAGGTTGCGCCGTGCTATTTTGAAATAATTTTTAAACATATAATTGCGGGTTAACTTGTCATGAGACCACCCGGGAGTGGCTTTCTGAAACGAACTTACCGTCGCAAACCGGGGGTAACGCCCCAAATTATAAAATGGGCGCTCTTTTTTAAGATCGTTTTTATATTCCACCGGGCTTTTTCCGGTCATTTGTTTAAAAGTACGGTTAAAAGTGGTTTTGGAATTGAATCCCGATTCAAAAGCAATACCCAGCAGGGTGATATGGTCATAAGCGGGATCCTGCATTTTCTGGATGACGTCCGCAACGCGATATTCATTGATGAAATCGTTGAAGCTTTTTTTGAGCGCTGTATTGATGATCCGGGATAATTCATGAGGACCCAACTCAAGCTTTTCGGCCAGCGAACTTAAGCTTAGTTCCGGGTCTTGGTAATACAGGCCGGCTTGCACGGCTTTCTTTAGCCAAATACCTCTTTGCTTTAGTTCCGCAGGAAGCGGTGGCTTTAAAAACGGTGAGGCTTCAACCAGTACGCCGGCCTCCGGTTTTAAAAAAGCTACGGCCGCCATCCAGATAGTCATTACCGCTAAAAGGAGGTATAAAGGATAACAAACATGTATATTAAATTGGTAATGGTGATAAAAATAGTCCGCGGCTGTAAAAGGTATCCACAATAGCCATAGCAGTCCGAAAGTCGCCAGTAAGCGATGCAGCCAGCGCAGCTCGTACCGGTATCGGTCGCCGCCATTATTAAATTTCTGCCGCTGGTAAAAGCTTTCTATCAGCCTGTGAGCCAGGTAAAGGTAAATTATGACTGAAACAAATGCCAGCAATTGCAATACCGGGTTCAGTTGTTGAAAGGCCGGCGTTTTATAAGTAGCAGCGCCGGTTTTTATACTATCCCTAACTTCCAATGCCTGGGCACCTAATTCCAGCAGTAGCGGACTAAAATGCAGCAGATCCTTCAACCGGAGTTTATATTCCGGCCGGGTTATTTTAAGCACATAAAAGAAAATAAGGGGGCCAGGCGCAAGCGAAAATTGCAGCGGCAGCCGGCTCCAGTTAGTAACATAAGCTGACAGCCCGATGTCGATGCCCAATATCCTGGCTATACACAAAACAATCGTAGCCATTGCCAGCGCTAAAAACCGGTTTGCGGCCCGGTTTATCCTTTTGGCGAACCACAACTGCAAAGTAAAAGTCAGCCCGATAAATATCGCTCCCAGGAAGGCCAGGTCGTACAGGTTAATATGGAATGTGTATGGATTCAAGTAAAGTATATAACGTAATCACTGTTCCAAATTACTAATATCTTAACAAATAGAAAATAGCGTTTACGTTCTGT
>JAQBOH010000011.1 GCA_028288125.1 Mucilaginibacter sp. | reverse complement strand
AGATAAACATACAAAAAGCTGAAATTGAAGCACAAAGCAGCTTTTGGCTTTCTGCTTTGAGCTTTCAGCTTCACTTAATCATCATCGGAAGTATCGTCATCATCCAGATTAAGGGTATAAGACGGCTCGGCGGCATCATAGGCCTGCTCCAGGTTATCCGACTCGTCTTCGTCTATAATATCGCCAGATTCGGGTGTATCGTCAAAACCGTTTGAATGGATGTCCTGCTGGCTTTGCTGATCTTCGGCATCAGAATCCTGTGAATCGTCTAATGGGATTTGGTTATCGGGAGTTATCATGGCATTTGGGATTAATGTTTGGGTATAACAGTTGAATTAGGAGGTTGTTTCTGGGAATGTTTATTAATCGCCCGTATAGTTAACTCACCCGGACGACGCTGCGCTCGTCCGCCCTCTCTCCGGCCAGCCGGGAAAGAGGGCTAGAAAAATCCGAAATCGAAAATCCGAAACGGCGAAGCCCTCTTGAGTGTCTTAAAAAAACAATTAACCCCGAAAAATTCGAAATCAAAAAAGCCCTTCATCCGCAAAGCTGTAGAAGCCGCTGTCGCTGATGATCAGGTGGTCGAGTATCTTAATTTCAAGCATTGTGCCGGCTTCGGCTAGTTTTTTGGTGAGATGAACATCGTTATGGCTTGGCTTCAGGTTACCTGAAGGATGATTGTGGATCATGATAATACCTGTAGCCTTGTGCTGCAGGGCGATGCTAAAGATGATTTTGGGGTCGACCACGGTTGCTGATAGACCGCCCTTACTGACCAGTTCTTTCGCCAGCACTTTTTGCGACCTGCCGACCAGTATGATCCAAAATTCTTCGTGGTTCAAATCAACCAGGTGGCGGCGCATAATATTATAAGCATCCTTGCTGCTGCCAATAACGTCAGGCGTTTTGGTTTCGAAATCGTTACGGCGGCGGCCAATCTCGAGGGCGGCGATAATAGAAATGGCTTTTGCTTCGCCGATACCTTTAAAGTTGGAAAGTTCGTTAATTGAGGCTTTACCCAGTTTGTTGAGATCGTTGTCGTAATGGTGGAGGATGCGTTTGCTTAGTTCAACCGCTGTTTCGTTGCGGCTGCCGGAACCGATCAGGATGGCAATAAGTTCGGCATCGGTTAACGCGCGGCGGCCCTGGGCACTAAGCTTTTCGCGCGGCCGGTCTTCCTCAGCCCATGATTTAATGCCTATTTTGGTTTCGTAGTTTTCCACGGCATTAAATGTAAATGTTTTATTGTAGAGACGCAATACTTTGCATCTCAGGCATTAATTATGGTTGCACGGTGTAGAGACGCAATGCATTGCGTCTCTACGAGATTATTTCAACAAATTCTTCCAGCTAACAAGATCGCCGATTATTTTTTCGAGTTTGTCGGCGTCAACGCGCGCTTGCTGCATGGTATCGCGGTGGCGGATCGTTACCGTGTTATCTTCCAGTGTTTGATGGTCGACGGTGATGCAAAATGGTGTACCTATGGCATCCTGTCGACGGTAGCGTTTGCCAATGGCATCTTTTTCCTCGTATTGCAGGTTAAAATCAAATTTCAGCTTGTCCATTATCTCGCGTGCTTTTTCGGGCAGGCCGTCTTTTTTTATCAGCGGGAAAATGGCCGCTTTTACAGGCGCCAAGCATGGGTGCAGGCGCAATACGGTACGGCTGTCCTGCTTTTCTTCGGTGCTTAGATCTTCTTCTTCGTAAGCGTTTATCATGGTGAGCAGGAACATCCTGTCTAAACCAATAGATGTCTCAATCACGTAAGGAATATAATTACCATAAGGCTTATCTGTTTCCGGATCAACTTCAGGGTCGAAATACTGCATTTTTTTACCCGAGAATTTTTGGTGCTGGCTCAAATCGAAATCGGTGCGGCTGTGGATACCCTCTACCTCCTTAAAGCCAAACGGAAAATCAAATTCAATATCGAAAGCCGCATCGGCGTAATGCGCCAGCTTGGTGTGCTCGTGATAACGATATTTATCCGGGCTTGTTCCTAATGCCAAATGCCATTGCAAACGCGTTTTCTTCCATTTATCAAACCAATCCTTTTGTGTGCCGGGGCGCACAAAATATTGCATCTCCATCTGCTCAAACTCGCGCAAGCGGATAATGAACTGGCGTGCTATTACCTCGTTACGGAAGGCCTTACCGATCTGCGCTATCCCGAAAGGAATTTTCATCCTGCCGGATTTTTGCACATTCAGATAATTCACAAATATGCCCTGCGCGGTTTCTGGACGCAGGTAAACCAGATCGGCATCATCCGCTATGGCGCCCATTTGTGTGCTGAACATCAGGTTAAACTGGCGCACCTCGGTCCAGTTGCGGGTGCCGCTGATCGGGTCGGCAATTTCATGCTCGATGATCAGTTCCCTTAAACGCAGAAGGTCCTCATTTTTAAGGGCGGTGTCCATTTCCGTTTGCAGCAGCCCGGCCTTATCGGGTTTGCCGTCCTTGTCGTAGCGGGCTATCTTATCTTCCAGTAGCTGGTCGGCACGGTAGCGCTTTTGCGAATCCTTGTTGTCGATCATCGGGTCGCTAAAGCCGTCAACGTGGCCGCTGGCCTTCCATATAGTCGGGTGCATAAATATGGCCGAATCAATCCCAACGATGTTCTCGTGCATCTGAACCATGGCCTTCCACCAGTAGGTTTTGATATTGTTTTTTAGTTCAACACCATTTTGCCCGTAATCGTACACGGCGCTTAAGCCGTCGTAGATTTCGCTGGAAGGGAAAACAAAGCCATATTCTTTTGCGTGCGAGATAACGTTTTTAAAAAGTTCGTCGGTTGATTTGCTCATAATAGGGCAAAGATATGTTTTTTGGGAAAGCCGGAAAGTCCGAAAGTCGGGAAAATCCAAAATGAGAAACAGAAAATTTCCGCGGTTAAATAATAACCGGCCTGTTCACTGAAACAACGTGAAACAGCAGGGCAGCGGATTTCCCGCCGTCCATTTGTACTTTGATATTTAAAATAATGTGCTTATTTTTGAGGAAATGAATACTCAAAACGCAAAACATAAGCCGCTTAACTCCAGGGGGTCAGCTATTTTCAAAAAAATGCTTGAAGATAAAAAGGCAATCCATGAGCATTTGCAAAGTGGGGGGAAATTACCTGATTTAAAAGATAAATATAACTTTGCTACACCCTTATCACTTACAGGAAAAAGATAAATTAACCTATCAGTTTATTACAGACCAGGGAATTTCTTATTTTATATATTTCCTTGATTATAGTTATATGTTTGACGATTATCCTTTGATAGCCAAACGTATTTACACATTTAATATTGATGTTATCGATGGTAATGTAAACCGGTTGATGAATGATGAGCGTATTGGTTTAACAGTGGTTGAAGTGATCAGGTTGTTTTTTGAAGAGTTTAACAACGTAGCTATATACATTTGCGATAGCTTGGACAACCGGCAGTTAGCACGTAAGCGAAAATTTGACTTGTGGTTCTGGAAATATAATGATGGCAGTATTATAAAAGAAGATGAACTTGCCCTTGTAGAAGGTGTTAAAATTTATAATACACTATTACTACACAGGAACAATGAACATTTTGATGATATTTTACAGGCTTTTAAAGCGTTAAATGCACGGGATTATGATAAATAAGCGCGTAACGAATTGAAACCTTCATAATAGAATTTTATTTAATAGCGTCGAAATCGTCCTTGACTTCTTTTCTTTCAGCCAAAAACAATGGATGGTTTAACGCTTGTTTCATAACATCCATTTTCTTCATTTTAATTATTGAATCGGATGACTTTCTGGTAATATAATCCTCAATCTTACCATATATTGCTTTAACCTGTAGATCATATGCAGAGTCAACAAAATCGTGTAATTTTTCCCTTTTAGCCGCGGTTTTCATGATCTAAGTTTTATATAACAAATTTAACCATTTTTCAAATCTTCGAATTACTAAATTTTCAAATTGGTTAATTCAACACCGGCTGAGCATTAGTCAAAGTAAATATATCGGCCATTAAATCGTCGCTGGGGTTTACTTTGAAGGTTTTTGATGGGAGGTCAACCAGCATAGATTCGTCCCTGTCTTTGATCACGAACCTGAGGGTGCAATTTTTTACCGGGTACTTTTGGTTATTGACATTGATGACTTCCTGTATATTGTCCAGCAAATTGCTTGTCAGGTTATTCAAATCGAGGCAAACGGTTAGCGATTTGGTGAGTTTATCACGCATCTCAGATAACAGGCTCATGGTTAATATTTTCATATCCCAGTTGTCCTTTTGCCTGAATTTTTCTTCAATGATGCCTTTCAGGTGCAGGAAGTAACCGTCAACCAGCAGGTTACGGAATTTTACATAATCATCGCCAAACAAGGCAAACTCGTACGATTCATTATAGTCCTCAAGCACAAACGTTCCGAACGGCTTGCCATTTTTGGTCATTTTATGCTGCACGTTGCCTACCAGGCCGCCGATGCATATTTCGCCCCGTTTGCGCAGCTGGTTAAAGGCAGCCATAATCTCTTCACCACCCTCGCCCGAACGTGCCTTTTGCATCATTTTGAGGTCGCTGATATTGGTATTGCAAAACCTTTCCAGCTCAACTTTATAATTATCGAGCGGGTGGCCGGTTAAATAAATCCCGATAACATCCTTTTCGTATTTTAACTTTTCTATCAATGCCCATTCCTCTGTTTGCGGCATCGCCGGCTCGGGGATATAGGAAGCAACAGACCCGCCAAACAGCGATGATTGCGAGCTGCTTTGGGTATTCTGGTAGTCGTTGGCATATTTTATCAGGCGTTCGATACCGGTCAACACGCCGTTCTCTGTCTTCGCAAAAAATTGCGCCCTGTTCAACCCGAACTCGTCAAAAGCACCGCCATAGACCAGGTTCTCATATGATTTACGGTTTACGCTTTTTGTATTTGAACGCTGGGCAAAATCGTATACCGATTTATAAGGCCCGCGCTCATTGCGTTCTTCAATAATACTTTCAACCGCCTTATCGCCTACACCTTTTACGCCTGTAAGCCCGAACCGTACCTGACCCTTGCTGTTAACGGCAAATGCCATGTCCGACTCATTGATATCCGGGCCTAAAACCTGCACTCCCATCCTGCGGCACTCTTCCATAAAGAAGGTGATCTTCTCCATGTTATTCTGGTTATTTAAAACCGCGGCCATATATTCCGACGGGTAATGCGCCTTTAAGTAAGCCGTTTGATAGGCTACGAAGGCGTAGCAAGTGGAGTGCGATTTGTTAAATGCATACTGCGCAAATGCCTTCCAGTCGTTCCATATTTTGGTGAGCTTATCTTTAGGGTGGCCCTTGGCGGCTGCGCCGTCCATAAACTGGGACTCCATTTTATTGAGCACCTCAATTTGCTTTTTACCCATTGCCTTACGCAAAACGTCGGCATCGCCCTTGCTGAAACCGGCCAGCTTTTGCGATAAAAGCATCACTTGTTCCTGGTAAACGGTAATACCATAGGTTTCGCCCAGGTATTCCTCCATATCCGCAAGGTCGAAGGTTATCGGCTCGCGACCGTGCTTGCGGCTAATAAAGTTGGGGATATATTCTATCGGGCCCGGACGGTACAGGGCGTTCATGGCGATCAGATCCTCGAACTTATCCGGCTTCAAATCGCGCAGGTACATTTGCATACCATCGCTTTCAAACTGGAACGTACCGTTGGTGTCGCCGCGCTGGTAAAGCTCAAAGGTTTTCAGGTCGTCAAGCGGAATGGTATCGATATCGATCGTCACACCGTGGTGTTGCTTGATGAGCCTTAACGCATCCTTTAGGATGGTTA
>JAQBOH010000026.1 GCA_028288125.1 Mucilaginibacter sp. | reverse complement strand
GTAGACCAGGGGCACGATGTGCATGTGGCCTACCAAACCTCAGGCAATACAGCCGTATGGGATGACGATGTACTCAGGTTCGTGGAATTCGCCATTGACTTTAACCAGAGCATCGGGCAGGACAACACGAAGCTGAAAAGCATCTACGAAGACATGCGAAGCTTCATGCCAACCAAACAGCCCAACCAGGTCGACACCAAAGAGATCAGGGATGTCAAAGGGTTCATCAGGAAGACAGAAGCCATCTCAGGGGCAAGGTATGCGGGCCTCGAAGACGACCATATCCACTTTATGGCCCTGCCGTTCTACGAAACAGGAAAGTTCAAAAAAGCATCAGTAGGCGAAGAAGATATCCAGCTCACGATGGAGCTGCTGCAAAAAGTAAAACCCCAGCAGGTATTTGCTGCCGGCGACTTTGCCGATCCGCATGGCACCCACCAGGTATGTTTCAATATCATCCTTGCCGCACTGAACAGGCTCAGGAAAACAGAAGCCTGGGTACAGGACTGCTGGCTGTGGATGTACCGCGGCGCATGGCTGGAGTTTGAGACCTGGGAGATCGAAATGGCCGTACCGCTGTCGCCCGAGGAAGTGATCCGCAAGCGCAATGCCATCTTTAAGCACCAGAGCCAAAAGGACAGGCCGGTGTTCCCGGGTGATGATGCCAGGGAGTTTTGGGTAAGGGCCGAAGACCGTACCAGGGAAACGGCCCGTCAATACGACAAGCTGGGTATGGCTGAATATGAGGCTATGGAAGCTTTTGTACGGTATTATTATTGACTTTTGATTGCACCGATTAGACTGTGATTTCACCGATTACAAAAAATGATTACACTGACTATGTTAATCGGTGTAATCACCCAATAATCGGTGAAATCCTATCTAAATCTTTCTTTCAAGAATTTCCCCGTATAAGAATCTTTTTCCTTAATCAAATCTTCCGGCAAGCCTTCAAAAATTACTTTACCGCCGTTGTCGCCGCCTTCGGGGCCGATGTCGATGACCCAGTCGGCGCATTTGATCACGTCCATGTTGTGCTCGATCACGATGATGGTATTGCCATGGTCGAGCAAAGCGTCAAATGATTTGAGCAGCTTTTTGATATCCGCGAAATGCAGGCCGGTTGTCGGCTCGTCGAAAATGAATAATGTCTTATGGGTATTATTTCCCTTTACCAGGAAGGACGCCAGCTTAATGCGCTGTGCCTCGCCGCCGGATAGGGTGTTGGATGATTGTCCCAACTGCACATATCCCAAACCCACATCAACCAGCGGTTTTATTTTATTGATGATCTTTGGCTCTTTCGCGAAAAACTCAAGCGCCTCGTCAATGGTCATGCCCAATACTTCGGATACATTTTGATCCTGGTAGGTAACATCCAGCACGTGTTGTTTAAAACGTTTGCCATCGCAGGCTTCGCAGGTGAGGAAGATATCGGCCATAAACTGCATCTCTATCTTCACCTCGCCTTCACCCTGGCATACGTCACAGCGCCCGCCTTCCACGTTAAAAGAAAACGCCGAAGGCTTTAACCCGGCTGCTTTTGCCACCGGCTGGGAGGCGTACAGGTTGCGTATCTCGTCCCATGCCTTTACATAGGTAACGGGGTTTGAACGCGACGAACGGCCAATAGGGTTTTGGTCGACCATCTCGACCTGCTCGATTTTTTGGTAGTCGCCGTCAATACTGTCATACGAGCCGGTTTGTTCGCCCGAATAATTGCCCAGCGTTTTTTGCAGTGCCGGCGCCAGTATCCGTTTAACCAAGCTTGTTTTACCTGAACCCGAAACGCCGGTAACAACAGTTAACACACCCAGCGGGAATTTGGCGCTCACATGCTTCAGGTTGTTTTCACGCGCGCCTTTTATCCCGATAAAATCGTTCCACTTACGGCGGGTGTGGGGTATTTCAATTTCTTCCTTACCACTCAGGTACCGGCCGGTAAGGCTATTGTCGTCTTTTATGATCTCATCATAAGTGCCCGAAAACATCAAATTACCGCCATGCGTACCCGCGGCGGGGCCGATGTCGATAATATGGTCGGCGGCCTTCATGATCTCTTCTTCATGTTCAACCACAAGCACGGTGTTCCCAACATCGCGCAGCGACCTTAGTACACTTATCAATCTTTGGGTATCGCGCGGGTGTAAGCCGATGCTGGGTTCGTCCAGCACATAAATAGAACCCACCAAACTACTGCCCAATGAAGTAGCCAGGTTAATACGCTGCGACTCGCCGCCCGAGAGCGTATTTGATAAACGGTTAAGCGTTAAATAGCTTAAACCCACATCATTTAAAAACAACAGCCTGTTGGTGATTTCCATCAGCAGGCGTTTGCCGATCTTTATATCAGTTTCGTTTAATTCGATCGATTTGAAAAATTCAAGCGCCTTGTCCAGCGGCATTAATACCACATCGGTTATCGATTTGCCGTTAATTTTCACATACGAAGCATCCTGCCGTAAGCGGCTGCCCTTGCATTCGGGGCAAGTGGTTTTTCCCCGGTAACGGGACAACAAAACGCGATACTGAATTTTATAGGTCTGCTCCTCCATTTCCTTAAAAAAAGCATCGAGGCCGCGGAAATATTGGTTGCCTGTCCATAGCAGCTTTTGCTCCTTTTCGGTAAGCTGGTTATACTGTCGATGTATGGGGAAATCAAATTTTAATGCATTTTTCACGAGGACATCATTCCATTCCCGCATCTTTTCACCGCGCCAGGGGGCTAATGCGCCTTCATAAATGCTTTTGCTTTTATCGGGAATAACCAGGTCCTCATCAATGCCGATCACTTTACCATAGCCCTCGCAGCGTTTACACGCGCCGTACGGATTATTGAAGCTGAAAAAGTTTGGCGTAGGCTCTTCAAAGCGGATGCCGTCCAGCTCAAAGCGGTCGCAGAAAAAGCGTTCCTGCTCCTTGTCCGCATCAGGTTCCTGGTAACGAACATAACAATCGCCCTTGCCTTCAAAGAAGGCTGTTTGTATAGAGTCGCCTAAACGGCTTAGTGTTTCTTCTTCCTGGTTTTTTGAGATACGGTCGATGACGATGCGGACAGCGTTGTAGGTTGTGGGCTGTAAGTTGTAAGCGGCAGTATCTTCTACTTTCTCAATTTCGCTTTTACCTTTTGCCTTTGACCTTTCACCTTTTGCCTTTCCGCTTTCACCTTTTACCTCCTCAATCAACCACGATCCATCATCAACAATGCTCATGTCCTCCAGCAAGTCCTCAATTTTTGAAAGCTTGCCCCTGAATTCAACGCGCACGAAACCTTTTTGCATCAGCACAGCGAGTTCTTCTTTTAAGCTGCGATTGTTGTGCGGGTATAATGGACAAAGCACTGTAACCATGGTTTCTTCGGGCAGTGCCATGATAAAATTAATGACATCCGTTACCGAATCTTTTTTTACTATCCCGCCTGATACCGGCGACATGGTTTTACCGATACGCGAGAACAGCAATTTGAGGTAGTCATATATTTCAGTTGATGTACCCACTGTAGAGCGCGGGTTGGAAGTGATGACCTTTTGCTCGATGGCGATAGCCGGGGCTATGCCTTTGATATAATCAACATCAGGCTTATTCATACGGCCCAGGAATTGCCGGGCGTAGGACGACAGGCTTTCCACGTAGCGGCGCTGGCCCTCGGCATACAGGGTGTCAAAAGCAAGCGATGATTTACCCGAGCCCGACATGCCTGTAACCACAACCAGCTTGTTTTTAGGGATGGCCACATCCATATTTTTGAGGTTGTGTACCCTTGCCCCTTTTATAATAATATGATGCTGAGGATCTTTTTCTGCTTCGTTCATGTTTGATAGTCCATGGTCGATAGTCCATAGTAGCTGCAAAAAAGCTACGACCATCAACTATTTTTTTAATGCCTGGTGTTTATAGAGGAAAGTGTCCGTTCTGCCATGGACTATCGACCATGGATTATGGACTTTCCCCCAAACCGCAAAAATCCTAAAATTTTTAGCCGTATCCAAATGAGTTTAAGAAATTTACGGAGTTAAGCGGCGCTTTAATAAATACTTTGCATTGACCTGACAATTAAACCCGGCAACGTTTTGCCAGTCTAACTATTGTGAAAAAAGATGTTAAAAAATGTTAAATTACTACATTCTGCCGCTTAATATTGAAAATAGGATTTGTTTTTTTGCCGATAATTTGTTTTATTTGGGATAACAATTTCTTAACCCTAAAAGAGAACGCTATAGATAAAACTCTACCTGAACAAAATATTAAATAATTTAAGTAGTAGTTTTCTATGGATTTTCAATTGAAGAGTGATCAGGATCTAATCCATCTTTACATCTCGGGTAACGAAGCAGGGCTTGTTGAGCTCATCCGCCGTTACCAATCAAAAATTTACACTTCCATTTACTTGCTCGTAAAAGATGAATACCTTGCGGAGGATATCTTCCAGGATACTTTTATAAAGGTTATCAATACGTTAAAGGCCGGTAAATACAACGAAGAAGGCAAGTTTTTGCCCTGGGTAGCCCGCATAGCGCATAACCTGGTGATCGACCATTTCCGCCGCGAAAAACGCGCGCCGATGATCAGCAATGGCGATGACTTTGATATTTTTGAAGTTTTAGGCAATTATGACGAGAGCACCGAAGACCGCATGGTGCGCGAGCAAACCTACCGCGACCTTAAATCGCTGATTCATTTACTGCCTGCTGAACAAAAGGAAGTATTGATTATGCGCCATTTCGGGGATATGAGCTTTAAAGAAATTGCCGATATTACCGATGTCAGCATCAATACCGCCCTAGGCCGCATGCGTTACGCCCTCAATAACCTGCGTAAAATGATGCAGAGTAAGGAAATGAGTTTGAAGAATTAATTTAGTCAGTAAAGTCGGGAAAGTCCGAAAGATTGAGTATCTATTTGGCTTTTCGGACTTTCCCGACTTTACTGACTCAAATAAAAATTTCATTTAATTTTCATCTTCGTAAAATATTCTGATTAAGCAGTCGTTAGTATTTCATAAACTCAATTTTAAAAAGCTTATGGATGAAACCTTTACAACGACTGTAAATGTATTGACTAACCAGGCCAAAGTGAACGAAGAACTGCAGGAGAATCTGGAAGGCGACGAGCTGATGTTTTATCATTCGTTGCGCGCTGATCTGGATCTCTTGGAGAAAACCCCCAAGCTTCAAACCCTTCACCACATTCTCGATCACTCGAAGAGCTTGCGTTAACAGTACTAACTTAACTGGTTCACAGGTCATATTTGTTTTTTAACAGATATGGTTTGTGAACCTTTCTTTTTTAGTTCATTGGTTCACTGGTTCATTCGTTTATTGGTGTTATAGTTGGATAACTATATGGATCATATTGCCAATTTATTGATGGCATATTGAATATATCCGCATTATTGAGGATTATTGCACAACAGTTCGCTGACATGTATCCGCCGCGCATTACCAATGAACCAATGAACTAATGAATAAGAAAGAACGCTACCGTCATTTTGTAGAATATTTTTCCAAACACTCGCCCAACGCGGTTACCGAGCTGCATTATGGCAGTCCGTTCGAATTGCTGGTAGCAGTTATCCTTTCGGCGCAATGCACCGATAAGCGGATCAACCAGGTAACACCAGCTTTATTTGAGCGTTTCCCCACACCGCAGGCATTGGCCGCATCAACCGTTGATGAGGTTTTTAACTACATCCGCAGCGTTAGCTACCCGAATAATAAAGCGAAGCATTTGGTGGGCATGGCGCAAATGCTGGTTCAGGATTTTAAGGGTGAGGTACCGGCGGGCTTGGACAACCTGCAAAAACTCCCCGGCGTAGGCCGCAAAACAGCAAATGTTATTGCATCCGTGGTTTTTGCCACGCCGGCCATCGCGGTAGATACGCATGTTTTCAGGGTGGCCAACCGCATAGGGTTAACCAGCAATGCCCGCACGCCGCTGGCTGTTGAAAAGCAACTGATGGCGCACCTGCCCAAAGATGTGATTGGCATCGCGCATCACTGGCTGATACTGCATGGCCGGTACATTTGCGTGGCCCGCAGGCCTAAGTGTGAAATTTGTCCGCTGACGTGGTTCTGCAGGTATTACGAACGTAACAACACCGAAACAGCTTTGCTAAAAGCCGAAGCGATAAAAATTAAAAAAGCGAAAGATATGAAAAAGAAGAATGTTTTGAATAAAATTAGCCGGGAGCTTAAGAAGCGGAGTGTTGATAAAGATATTTGATTGGTACGATTAGGTTAAGTAATTTTAGAACAACACAATAAAACCATCGGGAGGAGGAATGACGAACAACCCCGTCGCTTATTATTCGCTCCTCGCACATTTAAAAATAATTTACTAAAAATATTAGTATTTGCAAATAAAACATTTTATATTTGTTTCATAAATTTAAAAAATGAGCAGCGCAGACAAATTAAAGGCATTGCAGCTAACGTTAGATAAGCTGGAAAAATCATACGGAAAAGGTACGATCATGAAACTCGGTGATACCGCTATCGAGGCTACCGAAGTGATCTCAACAGGCTCCATCGGCCTGGATATCGCTTTAGGGGTTGGCGGTTTGCCGAAAGGAAGGGTGATTGAAATATATGGCCCGGAATCATCCGGTAAAACTACGCTGGCTATCCATGCCATTGCCGAATCGCAAAAAATGGGGGGCATTGCCGCTTTTATTGACGCGGAGCATGCCTTCGATCGTTTTTATGCCAAAAAACTGGGCGTTGACGTAGAGAACCTGCTGATTTCGCAGCCGGATAACGGTGAGCAGGCGCTTGAGATCGCCGATAACCTGATCCGCTCGGGCGCTATTGATATTTTAGTTATTGACTCTGTGGCCGCGTTGGTACCCAAAGCTGAAATTGAAGGCGAAATGGGCGATTCAAAAATGGGTTTGCAGGCGCGTTTAATGTCGCAGGCATTGCGTAAGCTTACAGGTACCATCAGCAAAACAGGCTGCTGCTGCATATTTATTAACCAGCTACGCGAGAAGATCGGAATCATGTTCGGCAATCCCGAAACCACTACCGGCGGTAACGCGCTGAAGTTTTACGCATCTGTGCGTTTAGATGTGCGCCGCATATCGCAGATAAAGGATACTGAAGAAGTTTCGGGTAACCGGGTAAAAGTGAAGATCGTTAAAAACAAAGTGGCGCCGCCGTTCCGCATTGCCGAGTTTGATATTATGTTTGGCGAAGGTATTTCGAAATCAGGGGAGATCATCGACCTTGGGGTGGAGCATAACATCATCAAAAAAGCAGGCTCATGGTTCAGCTATGGCGAAACCCGCCTCGGCCAGGGCCGCGATGCGGTTAAACAATTGCTGCTGGATAACCCCGAACTAATGGATGAGTTGGAAGGAAAAATCAAAGAAACCGTAACGGGTGAACACCTGGCGGAAGTATAATTAGGATTTCACCGATTTGAGGGGTTGATTTCACCGATATTTTTAGAGCCTTCCTTTGGGGAGGCTTTTTGTTGAAATTAGTAGAGATTTAGAGAATTTATTCTTAGTTGTAGTGAAGCCGAAGGATTAAAACCTTTTTGTTCTAACACTCACTATGTTAAACTTAGACACTTTTAGCCATCGGATCCCGGACATAAATACTGGAATACCTTATTGAGGATTGGACGTTCAAAGAGTTAGAAGCTTTTATTGATAAATATCTTTGCGATGCCCAAGCGCGATAACGTCTACAATAAGCTCCTTATCAAAAATATTATAGATAATACGGTAATCACCCACCCTGATGCGGTAGCTATCGCGGCCTTTTAGTTTTTTGCAGCCTGGTGGTCTTGGTTATCAGGAAGATTGTAAATAGCTTGTTTGATATTGGAGAAATAAGGCTCGTTAATTTTCTCTAACGCTTTAAATGCCTGTTTGCTAAAATTCAAAAAATAAGTCATTTACTACTTATTTTTTCGTTTTTCTTCAAGCATTCTAAAAGCATCTTCCATGGATATGCGCTCGCCGGTATCATTCTTTATCGCTTCGTCGTAAAGCCTGACATCTTCTATATCTTCCAGCTCCTCCATAATGGCATCAAATTCTTCAGCCGAAAGCACCACTAACGATTTTTTACCGTTTGCGTCTTTAATATATTGTGGGTGTACAGCTAGCATATCTTTCTATTTAACGGCAAATGCCCATTTATGTTAAAAGGGACATTGGTATAAATTGCACTAACACAAATATAAGAGAACTTCGCCTTATATAAAAGGAAACTCTTTGTCGGTAGTGTTCGGGTCGAATTTTTGCATCTAAACCAAACTAAGCGTACTTTCGTTAGTATATATATGAACATTCAAAAAATAACATTGGGCAACGGCTGCTTCTGGTGCACCGAGGCGATATTTGAAACGCTAAAAGGCGTTAAAAAAGTTACTTCGGGGTATATGGGTGGCCGCACTGAAAACCCGACTTATGAGGCTGTATGCAGCGGTACTACCGGTCATGCCGAAGTAATAGAGCTGGAGTATGATGCGGACGAGTTATCGTTTGGCGAGCTGCTGCTGGTATTTTTTAAAACGCACAACCCAACTACATTAAATCGGCAGGGGAATGATGTGGGCACGCAATACCGGTCGGTTATATTTTATCACACCCAGGAACAAAAAGAACAATCGGAAGTGATGATAAAAAGACTAACCGATGAAAAGGTTTTCGACCACCTCATTGTTACCGAGGTTACGCCGGCAGGTAGGTTTTACAAAGCTGAGAATTACCACCAGAATTATTTTAGCAACAACCCGGGCAACCCGTACTGCGCGGCGGTAATCCAGCCCAAGCTGTATAAATTTGCCAAAGAATTTACGGAAAAGATCAAGTCGGAATTGCTGTAGGAAAATGATATGGCGGCGGTGTATTGGCATTAATGCCGCTCGCAGAGTTGACTCACCCGGACTTTGCTGTCGCAATGGTTGCCCCAGGTATAGTGTTCGGCGTTTTCGGTTGATGTGATCATTTTGACTTTTGTTGGTTTCGTAGTCCCCTTATTTTGTTCGATGCACGGTTGAACCATGCCGTTAGCAGTAGTTTTTCGAGATCAGCCGGCTGAACGGCTTTGAGTGCTGCGAGCACATAATCATGGTTCAGGTAATGGTCGGTAATAAAAAAAGTACTGGCATCCTTTTCTATCCATTTTTCTCTTTCAAATGACTGTACCACCAGTGTTTCGCCATCTTCCTTCATCCGTGCGAACAACTTTTTGCCTACATAAAAGCCCGGGGTGCTGTAACATGGTTTCTCGGTTACTTCGGGCAGGCAGCTTACCGTTTTGCGGATAAATTCCAGGTACAGGATGGTATCCATTTCCTGCAATTTTAACGAAACGTTATACCGCCATTGGTGCCTATTGTTCATCGCATTAAAAATAGTCAATCTGTTAAAATTTCGTCTATTTTCTTTTGTATGGTTTGCTTGTCGGTAATGGTACGTGCAAGCAGCAGCGCTTTTTTAAAATGCTCCTTTGCCTTCTGGTTGTCGATGCCGGTATACAGCTCGCCCAGCAGGGTAAAATAGAAATGATTATCCGTTAGTTTTATTTTTTCGGCCTCGGTTATCGCCGTCTGCTTACCGCGTACCTTCGACAGGGCATACGTACGGTTAAGCGCCGCTATGGGTGAGTATTTCAGCTGCAGGAGCACGTTGTAGAGGTGCAAAATATTTTCCCATTTTTCGGTCGTGTCTTCTTTTTGCGTGTTCCAGTAAGCAATGGTTGCCTCCAGCTGATATTTTGAAAGACGCCCCCGCGAGGCCTGCTTAAGATAATAGGCGCCTTTTGCGATAAGTTCCATGTTCCAAAGCTTTTCGTCCTGGTCTTGGTATAAAACAAGCCCGCCGTTTTCTGCTTTCCGTGCCTCAAAGCGCGAAGAATGAAAACACATTAACGCAAACAGGGCGTTCACATTTGGCCGGTTGGTTGTTTCGTTTTCAATAAGCAGGTATGTGAGCCGCATAGCCTCGAGGCAAAGGTCCTCACGCAGCACCGCGTCGCGGCTTTCGGAATAATAACCTTCGCTGAACAGCAGGTACAGCGTTGTCAGCACGGTGTCGAGCCTGCTATTGATTCCCACTTCGCCCGGAAATTCAAGCTGCACCTTTTCGAGCCGTAATTTTTCCTTCGCCCTGAAAAGCCTTTTGTTGATGGTTTCTTTGTTAGATAAAAAAGCCGTCGCGATCTCGGCAACGCCAAACCCGCAGAGGATGCGCAGCGCCAATACGATCTGCGATTCAGTTGAAATAGACGGGTGACAAACGGCAAACAACATTTGCAGCTGGCTATCGGTAATATTTTCGTCGGAGAGGTCGATTTCAATCTCCGTACTTGCCGGGATGGAATGTTGTATTTCCGCGGTAACTTTCCCCGAATAGAGTCGGCCGCGGCTGATATAGTTTTTAGCCTTGTTCCTCGCGACGGTATAGAGCCAGGCAGTTGGATTAGCGGGTATGCCTTTATAGGTCCAGGTTTCCAGGGCCGACAGAAAAGTCTCGCCGGCAATATCCTCGGCTGCTTCAATATGCTCCATACCAAAGGTTTTACAGAGCACGGCGGCTATTTTGCGGAACTCGGTGCGGAATAAATGGGGAATCAGTTCCTGCTGTTTGTTGTTTTGCATTGGCGTTAACGTCGCTTGTATAGTTGACTCACCCGGACTTTGCTTCGCTCGTCCACCCTCTCTCCCGGCGAGCCGGGAAAGAAGGTGGGGAATTTTAATCATCGTCTTCTTTTCCTACAAGCCGACGTACTTCTACGCTGTTGCCATCGCCTTGCAAAACGGGGCAGCCTTTGGCAAACTCAACGGCTTCATCAACCGATTCGGCCTTTACAATAATATAGCCGCCGATGGTTTCTTTTATTTCCCCGAAAGGGCCGTTGGTCACTTCATTGTTGTGCCATACCACCCGGCTGTTGTCAAACGGGAGGCCATTGCCGCCGCTAAACTTGTTTTGGGCCGCTATGCCGCCAATCCAGTCCATCGTTTGTTTCATCCAAACCTGGATTTGCTCGGGCGAAGCCACCTTGCTGCCGTCTTCGTGCCTGAAAATTAACATAAATTCTTTCATGGTTTTAAGTTTTAATGCCCGTATTGTCCGCTGGGTTGACAGGCTGTTATTAAATATTTTGATTTATACTTCAATAACAAGCGGGTTTTGGAGAATTGGACATGGGGTTAAAATATTAATAGGGAGTTCGATGGTTTCATTATTGGATTTGATGGTATTATAATAGTGTGTTGATTACCGGGGCTTATACACGGATACCGGTATAGTTATTATTAGGATATAAGCACGGTTATACCAAGATCGAAAAATTTGGGGTAATTTATAAAGTTGAGGCAGTTAATTTATTGGGTTGAATAGTTGGAAAATATCTGTTTTAGACGAGAGTGAGTTGGGAATTGCTTTAAAGGGAGCTGGGTTGATAGTAATAAAATACTATTATGTGATACATTCATGGCACCGTAATTGACTTATATGCTTTTGTAACAATAATGTTATAAATAGCAGATACCTATAATTAATTCAAAAACTTATGAAAAAGTTCCTTTTTTTCTCTTTAATCGCCTTAATTTCTGTTTTTACGTTCTCGTGCAAAAAAGACAGCAGCGGCGTTCACACCGTAAAGTACACTATCCAGGGCACAAGCAAATCAAATGTGACCTATTCAGACGCCAATGGGAATATGCAGACGGCTACTTCGGTTGATGCCAGCTGGACGTACAGCTTTACTTCAAGCAACCATGGCCTGGCGCTAAAACTCGCTGTTGTCAGTTCGGACGGCAGCCAGGTAGGCGGAAAAATATTTATCGACGGTAACCAATCGGCGGCGCAAAACGGCGCGACGGGGAGCGTATCTGTCTCATCGGTATTACCATAAGCGTTTATTAAGCGTTTATACTGCAATAAAAAAGCCGCATCATTAATGAGGGCGCTGAAAAGTCTTTTAGTTCTAAAGAACTTTTCAGCGCCCTTGGTACAACCGGAGGGGTTGCTTAAAGCTATTGTTAACGTATCTCTCTTTTTTTGGTGGCCATGGTATCTCTTTTTTTCGTTGTATCCCGTCGTGCCGGCCTGGTCCGTTTCTTCTTGGTTGTATCCTGCTGGGCTGTTGCTTTAATTGTTGGAACGCCGTAGGCGCAAATGCTTCCAAAACTGATCGCCGCTAAGGCAATCATACAAATTGCTTTTTTCATAATTGCAAAATTGATGTTAATTAAATTAATTTTAGATTAATACTTAACAATTTCAACCTCCGCGACATGTATTTGTTTTAGAAATATTAAAATAATAAACATTATATTTTTGCCGCCACGCGACGGAATAATACCAAAAGAAAACACCCGTCGGAGCGGGTGTTTTCTTTTGGTCAATACTAGTATTTTTTAGCAGTATCCTTTATTTTGGTTTTGATTTTAGTAGTCGGCGTTTTGGCCTTCTGCTTCAAGTTGCCATGCTTCATTTTGGTTTTCACCTTGGCGGTATCCTGTAAGGTGGCTGCCGAAACAGTACCGATAGCGATTGCTGCAAGGGCAATCATACAAATTACTTTTTTCATAATTGACGAATTTTAGTTTTTAGTTTATAATTAGATATAAACAAACTATTTTAAAATTGTTTTTATTTAAGAAAAGAGAAGTACCTACGAAGTTCGGGAAACGCCGGTATGCGCTAACAATTATTTTGTAAGAGGCGGGTCAAAAATATGAGATAGCTGCGCTATATCAGCAATATGCTGTATAAAACAACATTTTTTCATAACTTGCATGCTTCACCATATAACGAAGTGACTTTCTACGATTTTAATTTCAACGAGCATTTATTAGAAGGCGTCATCAGCATGGGTTTTACTAACCCTACCCCGATCCAGGAGATGGCCATTCCAATCATATTAAAAGGCCAGGATATTATAGCTTGTGCGCAAACCGGCACCGGCAAAACCGGGGCTTACCTGCTGCCTGTGCTGGACCATATCAGCAAAACAAATAAGCATCAGATCAGTACGCTTATTTTGGCGCCAACGCGTGAGCTGGCCCAGCAGATAGACCAGCAGGTTGAGGGCCTGGCTTATTTTACCGGCGTTAGTTCGATAGCGGTATACGGCGGCGGCGACGGCATGGCATATGAGCAGCAACGGCGCGGCATTCAAAATAATGTAAATATTATTATCGCCACCCCTGGCAGGTTAATCGCGCACCTTACTTCGGGCGTATTGAAGCTGAACCATTTAACACACCTGGTGCTGGACGAAGCCGACAGGATGCTAGATATGGGTTTCCAGGACGATATCATGAAAATAATCAGCTACCTGCCAAAAAACAGGCAAACGCTGTTGTTTTCAGCTACGATGCCAGGGCGGATACGCTCTTTAGCGAAATCCGTTTTAAATAACCCGCAATCGGTAAATATTGCTGTATCACAGCCGGCGGTAGGTATTGATCAACAGATATACCGTGTGCACGATCAGCAAAAGACGCCTTTACTGCAAATGCTGCTAAAGAATGGCTCGTACTCAAGCATACTGATATTTGCATCCCGAAAGGAAATTGTAAAATCGCTGGCGAAAGAGTTGAAACAAGCGAAGATGCATGTAAGCGCATTCCACTCCGACCTTGAACAGCGCGAACGGGAAGATATACTGCTTAGCTTTAAAAACAAACAGCTCCCTATTATTATTGGCACCGATGCACTATCGCGCGGCATCGATGTGGAAGGAATTGACCTTGTTATCAACTATGATGTGCCCGGCGACCCGGAGGATTATATTCACAGAATCGGCCGAACGGCCCGTGCCGAAACTACAGGCACGGCTATCACTTTTGTAAATCATCGCGATGAGCGGAAGCTAAAGAATATTGAAGTGCTGATAGATAAACCTATCCGCCTTATTGATGTACCCGATGAATTGGCCGGGATACAGCAGGTTAAGCACGAACATACAACTAACAAAAGACCGCAAAACAGGCGTTGGGGGAACAAGGCGAAAAGATAATTGTCTGAACCGTTGATTTAATATTTCTGCGAAATCAAATAATCATTAAAACGGCGCAGCCTTCTTGAACACCTATAAAAACAAACTAAACCGTGAAAATCAGCGGTTCAGACTATCCGAACAAATCGCTGCTCAAATACCTGTCGCCGCGGTCACAGCAAATAAATACGATGGTGCCTTCGGTTAGCTCTTGTGCTAATTTTAATGCACTAAATAAGGCGCCGCCGCTACTCATCCCTGCAAATACGCCTTCCACTTTTACCAGTTTGCGTGTGGTAGCCGTGGCTTCATCCTGCGAAACATCCATTACCCGGTCGACCCGTTTTGGATCGAATATTTTTGGCAAATACGCCTCGGGCCAGCGACGAATGCCGGGAATTGAAGAGCCTTCTGTCGGTTGGCAGCCAACGATCTGAATATTAGGATTAACCTCTTTAAAATACCGGGAACATCCCATTATGGTGCCGGTTGTACCCATAGCGCTCACGAAATGAGTAATACTGCCGGCGGTATCGCGCCAAATTTCGGGACCGGTAGTTTTGTAGTGGGCCAAATAGCAGTCGGGATTGGCAAACTGGTTTAATAAGAAATACTCGCCGGTGGCCGCCTTTTGTTCCGCATAATCGCGGCAGAGCTCAATGCCTTCAAGCAGCGTTACCTTTGCACCGAAGGCCTCCATGGTAAGTGTTCGCTCGCGGGTTGAGTTAGAAGGCAATACCAGCTCAATTTCAAGCTCATATAAACAGGCAATCATAGCCAGCGCGATGCCGGTATTGCCGCTTGTGGCTTCTATCAGCCTTGAGCCGCGTTTAATATCGCCACGCTCCAGCGCGCTCCTCACCATATTTAGGGCTGCCCGGTCCTTGACGCTGCCGCCCGGATTATTACCCTCGAGCTTGGCAAAAATTTTAACGTTTGGATTGGGGTTAAGCTTTTTAATTTCAACCATTGGCGTATTGCCAATTAAATCAATAAGACTTGCCATTATTTACGCTTTAACTTTATTAAAAACGGTTATCGCGGGTGTATGATAAACCGTTGAATTGGGCAGGACGCTTTTTGTGAGCCAAACGTTGCCACCTATAACGCTGTCGTGGCCGATGACTGTTTCGCCGCCAAGTATAGTCGCACCCGAATAGATCACCACGTTATCTTCGACTGTTGGATGGCGCTTGGTGAAAGCCATGTTTTTGTCGACACTCAATGCACCCAGGGTAACGCCCTGGTATAATTTTACATGCCGCCCGATGATGCAGCTTTCGCCGATAACAATGCCCGTGCCGTGGTCGATATAAAAATATTCGCCGATCTGGGCCGCGGGGTGAATATCGATGCCTGTTTTTGAATGCGCATACTCAGTAAGAATACGCGGTATAAGCGGAACGTCGTGTTTATACAGGCTATGCGCCAGCCGGTAAAATGATATGGCAAAAAACCCGGGATAAGTGCGGACGACCTCAAATTCACTGCAAGCTGCCGGGTCGCCGTTAAATATAGCCTGTATATCGGTGTTCAGCACATTGTAAAGTTCGGGTATCCGTTCAAAAAACTCTTTTGCGAGCTGTTCGTTATCGCATGCCTCGCATGCCTTAGTTGCATCCATTACCTGGCAAAGCTCTTTTTCCAGCTTTTTGAATTCAACTTTGAGCTGTTCAACGGAGTTAAAAACCTGCTTTGATTGCTCGGGATACAACAACCGGATCAGTTGCATGGCCCATGCGGTTATTTCCCGGTTTGAAGGTACCGCGTCAACCTGCTGCTGTTTATCAAAAATTTGCCGGTAAAATTGCTCGTTCATGGTAGACTTGTAATCCATAATGACATCGTTTTAAGTCATTAATCATAACCCCAAAACCAAATAAAAGATTTAGAAATTTTTGGAGCTGCTGCTGCCGGCTCAATTCTTCAATTATATTAATTACAAGTTTATAGAAAAGAATGTTTATTTGTTGTAAAAATGCGATACGTTCGGCATAATTGTAATTTTATATAGCCCCGCGCTGTTTTTAACTTAGCAACAGTTTACTTTTGTCAAAAAAACTATCCATGAAAAGACGTTCGTTTGTAAAAACATCATTATTGACAACCGCTCTAGGAGCTATAGGCTCTCAAATTAGTATGGGTGCAGAAAATTTTAAAAACACCGGAAGGGATTTTTACGAGCTCAGGGTATATACTTTGAAAAATGAGCAACAGCAAAAGCTGGTTGAGGATTATTTTAAAAATGCCGCGATCCCTGCTTTAAACCGGCTGGGCAGTAATCATACCGGGGTATTTACCGAGTTGAAACCAGCCGGGCAAACCAAGGTATATGTATTGATACCGTATAACTCACTGTCCGATTTTTTATCGGTGCAGGAAAAACTGTCCGGTGATTTGGTTTACCAGGAAAAAGGCGCACCGTATTTAAACGCCCCTGCTACCGAACCGGCTTACGAGCGGATAGAAAGTTCGCTGCTGATGGCGTTTGCGCATTCGCCAAAATTATCAGTGCCAGCTAAAAAACAGCGCATATTTGAATTGCGGCGATATGAGCACGCGAGCGAAAGCGCCGGAAAAAAGAAACTGGAAATGTTTAATGAAGCCGGCGAAGCCGATATTTTTAAGCGGCTAGGCTTTAACCCGGTGTTTTTTGGCGAGACCCTTATTGGCGAATTGAGGCCGAACCTTATTTACATGGTGACATTTGACGATATGCAGGCACACGACCAGCACTGGAAGGCATTTGGCGGCGACCCTGAGTGGCAAAAGATACGCGCGGTTCCGGATTATGCCGATGCCAAGCTGGTATCGCGTATTACATCGACATTCCTGGTGCCGACGGCTTATTCGCAGGTATAATTGTAACAATTATACCACAGTTTGTTTAGTGTGCATAATACGCTATATTTACTTAACCAATTATAAACTTATGACTACCAGACGTTCGTTTCTCAAAACTTCGGCCGTGCTTTCTGCCGGATTATTAGTAGCGCCCAATTTGTTTGCTTACGACAAAAAACATATTGGCCTGCAATTATATACCGTACGAGACCACATGGCAAAAGATCCTATAGCGACACTTGCCAAAGTTGCCCAAATAGGGTATTCCTCCGTTGAGGGGGGTAACTACAACAGTGCCGGCAAGTTTTATAATGTTGATGCAAAGGTGTTTGCAAAAACATTGAAAGACAATGGCTTAATTATGCCGAGCGCCCATTATAGTTTGGGAGAAGACAAATACAACAGCCAGGCAGTTGAGGGTACAATACTTCATGGCTGGGAAAAAGCGGTTGATGACGCCGCGGCCATCGGCCTCAAATACATGGTTTGCGCCTATTTATCGCCAACTGAAAGAGGCAACCTGGACCACTATAAGTATGTAGGTGAGCAATTTAATAAAGCCGGAGAAATTTGTAAGAAAGCCGGCATCCAGTTTTGTTATCACAATCACAATTTCGAATTTGATAAGCAGGATGGCAAGTACCCTTATGAAATATTGCTGGCAAACGCAGATAAAGACCTGGTGAAGATGGAAATGGACCTGTTTTGGATAACCAAGGCCAATCAAAATCCAATGGAAATATTTAAAGAACATCCGGGAAGGTTCCCATTATGGCATATTAAGGATATGGACAAAACCCCAAAAAGGGCGTTTACTGAAGTCGGGAACGGTATTATCAATTTCAAAGAAATATTTGAACATGCCAAAAAAGCTGGGTTAAAATACTTCTTTGTAGAGCAGGATGTTTGCCCGGGCGACCCTTACGACAGCATCACGCAAAGCATCGGCTATATTAAAAAGAATTTAGTTTAAACGTTACCAATCAATCAACTCCGTCCAGGCTTTCAATTGAGGGTCTGGCTTTTTTATGGACTGAAGAGAAGCTGCGCCCATTACCGGGTATTGTTCGGCGTATGGCTTGGCCTTACCTCTCTGAATCGCGTAAAAAAGCCAAAAGCGATAAGGCAAAGTGCAAACCCACAAAGGCCATTTAAGCGCAGGCCATAATCGTGGCCGGGGTCCTTACCATACACAGTGAGAAACGCAAACAGGGCGATACCCAGGGTTTGGCCTAATTTTACAAACAGGTATTTAACGGCAAAAAACATCCCTTCGCGGTTCTCGCCGGTTTCAGCGGCATCTTTTTCAGCAATTTCGGCCAATATCGCGTTGGGTAAAATACCCAGGGAAGCCAGTGGAAAGGCTGCGCAAAGCACCAGGGAAAATACCTGTACTACCGGTGAAAACGGAAATTTCCCCAAAAAATAGATCGCCACAAATATGAGGCTCAATAATGCGAATGAGAATAAAACAATGGGTTTCTTCCCTATTTTTTTTGAGAGGTAATTAACCAGCGGATAAAATAACAGGGACACCAAAACCATCGTTAACATCAATAATCCGCCCAGGGATTCGGGCAAACGGAGCAGCACGGTAACAAAAAACAAAAGGCCACTGGAGATGATACTGAGGGCTATATAAAATGAAAAATCAGAGATGAGATAGTATTTAAAATTGCGCTGACTGAATGTTTTCCTTATCGCGGCTAAAATGGGCAAATGGGAAGGTTTGCTTACGGTATATTTTTTTTCGTCGATAGCCAAAACCGGGATCAGCATTACCAACCCCGAAAAAACAGCCAGGCCCCATATGGTAATTTGCACCGCCGCATCGCGCGTAGTTATTGAAAAAAAATGCTGCACCAGGTCGGCGAAATTGTTTACCAGGGCACCTAGAATGATACCGATAACAAAGCCAACCTGTTGCAGTGATGAAAGCTTGACCCTTTCTGCCGCTGTATCGGTTAATTCAGGCAAGAGCGCATTATAAGGTATAACATACGTAGTTATGCCCATGAAGAAAAAAACAAGCACTACGGTTAGCCATATCGCATTCGCAATGCTTTCGGCTTTTACCAACGGGCAAAAAGTGAGTCCACAAAAAATAACAGCCGGTAAAATGGCCCATTTCATAAATGGAATACGGCGGCCCTGTTTGTGACGGCTTTTGTCGCTCATTGAAGCGATAAACGGGTCGTAAAGCGCATCAATCAGCCTGCCCGAAGCGGCAATAACCGACATGATATTCAGCACACCGAATAGCAGCAGCTGCGGAACCAATGGCATTAGCCCAGCGTTTGACGGCGGCAAATAAAAATACGGCAGCATCACGATAATGATATTGGTCATGATGCTCCAGCCGATCATTCCGCAGGCGTAAGCGATCTGTTTTTTAAGGGGTAGTTTCGCGACAGGCATACCGTTGCAATATGCGAATATTAATGAGATGAAACGGATTTATTCCAAATCGTCTAGGCCGCCTTTGAAATGTATTTTACCAGGCTGCGCTTTGCAACCGGCAATAAGGTTTGCTCGAGCGGGAACGTAATATCGCTATGTACATAGTAAACCGCGGGGTTAGGAAGATATTTGTTACGGCGTATCAAATCAAGCTTTAATGCCTCGGGGGTTTTGGTTATGCTTTGCTCGTACGTTTCAATAAAGTTGATATTGATGCCCCTGAATTTATCGTCCTTATTTTCGAAAATGGTTATTTGATATTCGTATATCCAATTGGTTCTTTCCCGCCCGTTCCGTAACGAAAAATAACCATGGTAGGGCATTAAGGGCACAATGCCAACAGGGTCGATATTCAGGCGGCTCTCTACAAAATCATAAATCTCCTTGCCGGTTTGTATGGCCGGGTCCATTTGCTGCAGGGCGTAGGTGATAATGGACTCTATTTCCTTCATTGAATTGTCGTCATCCACTATTTTTTGATACGTCAGTTTCACGGCATCCAAATCAGCCTGTGTCAAGCGCTGCGGAAAAGCCTGCTGCAGCATGGTTTTATTTTTTTTGAAATACAGCAGATTATTAAAATGGAATATCAGGTCGGTAAGGTTTGGATATAGTTTGCTTTTATCAAAATGGCGGTTAATTTCCTGCAAATAATCGAGCAGGATATACTTTTTATGCTCAAAATCGATTGAGCCTTCAATAAACCAATTGGTACCTAGTGACTTCATTTTTTTCGAATTCCTTTCAGTAGCTTAAATTAAACAAAAATGAGCAATTTTGCAATATGCCCTATGGAACACTTTATTTAATCCCTGTACCCCTTGCCGAAGATACATCAGCTAAATCATTTACACCGTTTTTAACTGATACCGTAAACAGCATCAAAGAATACATTGTTGAGAACGAAAAAACCGCCCGAAGGTTTTTAAGGGAGGCGGGGTTAAAAACGCCGCAAAGCGAATTGATCATACACGATTACAGCAAGCACAACCGCGGCACCGGCACCGGCGATTTTTTTAAGGGATTGCAGGCGGGCAGCGATGTGGGCTTGATGAGCGAGGCCGGTTGCCCGGGAATTGCGGATCCGGGCGCTGAAATAGTAGAAAAGGCGCACCGGATGGGTATAAAAGTCGTTCCGCTGGTTGGGCCGAGCTCAATACTGCTTGCGTTGATGGCATCAGGCTTTAACGGGCAAAGCTTTACCTTTCATGGCTACCTGCCAATTGATAAAGCCGACCGCAGCAAGCGGATCAGGGAACTGGAAAACCTATCGGAAAGAAATGACCAGACGCAGATATTTATCGAGACACCGTTTCGCAACAACCCCCTGCTCGAAGAATTATTGAAAACTGCCCATCAAAAAACACGCCTTTGCATTGCCTGCGACCTTACTTCGGCAACTGAATATGTGCAAACAAAAACGATCGCCGAATGGCAAAAAAGAATCCCCGAATTGCATAAACGACCTGCTATTTTTTTACTATACCATAAATAGCAAATGGTTGTTACCGAAGACCATACCAAAGTATTGATCGTAGGCGCGGGGCCTTCGGGCCTGATGATGGCGGCACAGTTGCTGCGGTACGGCATAAGGCCGATTATTATCGACAGCAAACAAGGCCCCAACATGCATTCAAACGCGTTGGCTGTGCAGGCGCGCTCGCTGGAGATCTATCGCCAGATGGGGCTTATCAATCAAATACTGGCCGGAGGGAAACAGGCGAAGGAAGTTGCATTTAACGAAGATGGTAAGCGGGTAGCATGCTTATCGTTTAACAATGTTGGTATTGGGGAGACACCATTCCCGTTCGTTCATATTTTTCAGCAAAATAAAAATGAACGGCTGCTGCTCGATTTTTTGACCCAAAACTCCTGCCCCGTTTATTGGGAAACATCGCTGACCAGCCTGCAACAAAGTGATAAAAACGCGAGGGTTGAATTACAAAACGGCGAAAAAACTATAATCCTGACAACCGATTGGGTGATCGGGGCCGACGGCGCCCATAGCAGCGTGCGCAAACAGCTGCTGATACCTTTTAAGGGAGACACCTATCAGCACCAGTTTTATCTTGCCGATATTGAAGTTGCCAACAAACAGCTTGGTGACGAACAGGTAGGCCTGTTTTTGGCTAAGCGTGGATTCGCCGGGTTCTTCCCTATGCCCGAGCCAAACCGTTTCCGCGTGGTGGGTAATTTGCCTGATGAATTGAATAAAGATAAGGATGTATTGTTAGACGATTTGTTACCGCACCTTGAAAAAGTTTTGCAATTCCCCATAGAACTTGTACAAAATCATTGGTTCACCGTTTATCGCCTGCATCACCGCATGGCCGACCAATTCAGGAAGCAGCGGTGCTTTTTAATTGGCGATGCCGCGCATATTCATTCGCCTGTTGGCGGCCAGGGTATGAATACCGGCTTACAGGATGCCTACAACCTGGCGTGGAAATTGGCCGGAGTGATAAATGGCCGGTTTAATCCGGCTATCCTCAGCACTTATGCCACCGAAAGAATGCCCGTTGCAAAAAGCCTGCTAAGCACTACCGACAAAGCATTTTCGCTCATTATGTCGGGGAGTTGGGTAACAAGCTTGTTTAAGAAATGGATATTGCCCGGGCTGCTTAAAATGGTATGGAGTAAAAAAATGCTTAGGGAAGCTTTTTTTAAACGCGTATCGCAGATAAGCATATCTTACAGAAATAGCCCGTTAAGCCTGCACTTGAGCAATTCTTCAAAAATAAAAGCCGGCGACAGGCTTCCCTATCTTAAAATTTACGACGAGAAAAAAGAAGAGGAAACCGACCTGCATGCCTGGTGCAGCAAGCCGGGTTTCACGCTTATTATTTTAGGAAAATTCGACGAGTTATTTTTATTTACCCTTGCCAAATGGATAACCGGTCGCTATTCAGATACTCTAAATTTTTTTTACCTGCCGCCCTCAGGCAAAAACCTGGATGTTTTTAACGCGTTCGAAGCTAATCCGCACCATCAGATGGCCATTATTGTGCGGCCTGATATGCATATCGGCTTTATGAATGATAAGGTGGATATGGTATTGATGGATAATTATTTGAGGAATGTAGCGGGGGTTGTGGGGAAGTCGATGGTCGATAGGCCATAGCCATTACGTGTTTCAGGGTTGCTATGGTCCATGGACTATCGACCATTGACTAAATGCTACCCGTGTATCGTTTCTCCCTTACCGTAATTCTGCACCACCTCGGCTTCATAAGCAAGATATTGTTTCCAGCGTTTGTCTACATCTATATCGCCGGCGTATTTTTTAGCCAGGCGGATGAACATTGAATAATGTGTGGCTTCGCTGATCATGAGCTCGTGATAAAATTCGGATAGCTGTGCATCGTTAATGTTTTCAGATAAAACCTTAAAACGTTCACAGCTGCGGGCCTCGATCATAGCGGAAAATAACAATCGATCAATCAGCTGAACGGCACGGCCGCCTCCCATTATGATGAATTTCCGCAGCTCGTTTACGTAGTTGTCCTTTCGCTCGCGGCCCAATACGTAGCCACGCTCCAGGATGATTTCGTGCACACGTTTAAAATGGTCCATTTCTTCTTGTACCAGGGCGGTCATCACCTGCACCAGGTCGGATAGATTGGGGTTTTGTACAATCAGCGTAATGGCATTGCTGGCCGCTTTTTGCTCGCAGAATGCATGGTCGGTTAAAAGCTCTTCAATATTACTTTCCACTACATTCTTTACCCAAAGCGGATCGGTAGGCAGTTGAAGTTTAAGGATGATTTTTTCGTTCACGGATGCAAAGATAAATTTATTTGAGGCGAAACGTGAAGGGCAAAAAGCCTACCTATACAAATGCTTACTCTCAATAAACTCCAAAACCGAATCAGGAACAAAATACTGGATATTCTTTTTTTCGGCTAGCGACTTGCGGATAAAGGTGGCTGATAGCTCCATGAGCGGCGTCATGGTGATGGTTACCGATGGATGTGTTGCCAGGTCGGTATTTTCATAGCCCGGGCGGGGATACACATATATCTGGTAGTCGCGCAATATCAGCTTATAGTTTTTCCACTTGGGTAACGATACCAGGTTATCTGACCCCATGATCAGCGCGAATTCGTGCTGGGGGTATTTTTCTTTTAAATGCGTAAGGGTATCGATGGTGTAGGATGGCTGCGGCAGCTTTAATTCAACATCACTGACTGAAATATGCGTCGAGTTGTCAGTAGCCAGCTTAGCCATTTCAAGGCGGTCGTAGGTGTTGATTAAATCATTGTACTTTTTTAACGGGTTTTGCGGCGAAACAACCAGCCAAACTTTATCGAGCGTAGTGTGGTTGGCCATGTAGTTGGCTATAATTAAATGGCCGATATGTATGGGATTAAAGGAACCAAATAGTAGCCCTATTTTCATTCTTAGTTCATGATTAATAGTTCATTGAAAGAACAATTTAGCAATAAATATTAATTATAATGGGAACTCATTATCCAAAGCTTTACCGGCATCGTAGTACTGTGAACTATGAACCATTCGCTATGAACCGTCTCACCAATTCCTCCGCTTCATCACATGCCGTTTGAAGATCGTAATTTTTTAGGATAATATCAAATTGAGGCGCATAATTCAATTCTTTTTCTGCTTTGATAAAACGCTCGTTCAATTTTTCTTTGCTGTCTGTCGCGCGGGCGGTTAAACGCTCAATCAGCACATCCAGCGAGGGGGGCTGTACAAATATAGCCAGGGCATTGTCGTCATACTTTCTTTTAAGGTGCAGGCCGCCCTCCACATCAATATCAAATATCACTGTTTTACCTTTTTTCCAGATGCGGTCGATCTCTGTTCGCAGGGTGCCATAAAAAGTACCCGAGTAAACTTCTTCAAATTCAACGAACTCCTTCTTCGCGATACGGTGCAGAAATTCCTCTTTGCTGATAAAATAGTAATCCTTACCGGGCTGCTCATCCCCACGGGCTTTGCGGGTGGTTGCCGAAATAGAAAATTCCAGCTCAGGAAATTTAGTAAGCAGATAATGCACGATGGTGGTTTTACCCGCCCCCGATGGCGCTGAGAATATGATGAGTTTACCTTCTTTGGTCATTGTTCATTAGTTCATTAGTTCATTGGTGGATATTCGTTATAAATAGTTCTTCAGCATGCAACCAATGAACTAATGAACGAGTGAGCCAATAAACTACAGTACATTCAATAACTGTTCTTTTATCTTTTCCAGCTCTTCTTTCATGCCTACAACGAGCTTCTGGATATTGGCGTCGTTGGCTTTTGAGCCTAGCGTATTTATTTCGCGGCCGATCTCCTGCGAAATAAAGCCCAGCTTTTTACCGTTGGCATCATCATTTTTCAAAGTCTCGATAAAATAATCGCAATGGGCCTTTAGGCGGATCTTCTCCTCGGTGATGTCCAGTTTATCGATATAATAGATCAGTTCCTGCTCAAAACGGTTTTGATCAATGGCCTCCCGTGCAACGGCTTCAGCTAAAAACTGGTTTAATCTTTCGCGAATGACCGGAACACGCTTTGGCTCTTCAATTTCGATCAGCCCGAGATTGGTTAGAATGATGCCGATGCGGTATTTTACATCCTGTTCCAATACTTTGCCTTCATCACTTCTAAACTGCTGGAATGCGGCCGATGCCTGCTGAAATGTTTTTTCTGCAATTTTCCATTCTTCCTCCGACACGGTCTCCTCCTCGTATTTTACCACCTCGGGTAAACCAAGGGCCAGCTGCAGTAAATTATGAGCGGGCTCATCCATTTCGAGGCTTACCGACTTTAGCTGTTTGTAATAGTGCTTGAGCAGGTCTTTATCAATTCCGGCCGCGTTTACGGTGGAATTTGCCTTTTCGACATTTATAGAAAGGCTGACCTTTCCCCTTTCGATCTGCTTATTGCATTCGTTACGCAACTGGAATTCCTTTTCGGCAAAAGATTTTGGCAGGCGGAGTGACAGCTCCAAAAATTTACTGTTAAGCGATTTTATCTCAACAGTATATTTTGTACTGCCCGAATCAAAGGTCGCTATTCCATAGCCCGTCATGGATTTAATCATGCGCAAAGATATGTTTTAGTCGGGAAAGTCGGAAAAGTCCGGAAGATGATTGGCAAATAGCATCCATCTGTCGGTGGTGTCGAACTGCGACAGGTGCGACACCACCGGCAAAAGTGCGACACCTATGTATAAGAAAAACGTCGACAGGCGATTACGCTGATAAAAAGTTTAAGTTCCCATTTCACGCTTTTTTCTTTCGGACTTTACTGACTTTCGGACTTTTCCGACCCGCCTTTAACACTTTTTCACATTTGCTGTCAAATACTATCTTTAAGTTTGCGCGGGGATAACTTCAAATATGCGTTACTGGCACTTTTTATTTTTTATTTTTCTGTTTTGCCTTTTCAGCGCTGAAGCACAGCAGGTATTTATAATAAAAGGGGTGACGTCAAAAAAACTAAGCGGCGAAAGGGTCGCGCAGGTTTTTATCACCAATTTAAACAGCAGGGAGGTCAAAATGAGCGACGAGCTGGGCTGGTTCGCCATTAAAGCCGCGATTGGCGATACGCTGCTTTTCAGCAGACCAGATTATACCGACCAAAAAATTGCCATAACAAGCGCCGGCGATATCCCGGTATATATGCAGCCGGTCATTAAACTCAACCAGGTAACGGTGCAGGGGCAATCAAAACGCCAGGAACTAAATGATATAATGGCAGATTACCGAAAGCAGGGCACTTTTTATGCCGGTAAGCCGCCGGCGCTTTCGTTCCTTACCTCGCCTATAACCGGTTTATATGAATTGTTCGGGGGCACTCCTGGCAAAGCACGCCGCTTTGCGGCCTTTGCCAAAGATGAAAACGAATATGCCGAAGTTAAAAAAAGGTATAATTTATCGTTTGTAAAACGGGTAACCAATACGTCAGACAGTACTGCGAGAAAGTTTATGGAGTACTACACGCCATCCTATACCGATATAAAAGAATGGAGCGACTATGAACTGATAAAGCATACGAAGGAAGAATATAACTTTTATAACAAAAGCACCGATAAGCGGGGTTTGCAGAACCTGAATTCACCGGCGCTTTTAACTCCTGTAAAAAAGAAAAAGCTGTAATACAAAGAATCTTTCGGACTAAGCTATATTCCCAGCATCTCGCAAGCTTTTTCGGCGGCCAGTTTTTCAGCATTCTTTTTGCTGAACTCCTTGCCCATGCCCATTATCTCGCCGTCGATAAGCGCCTGTACGGTAAAAAGTTTAACGTTTTCACCATCGCCATTGCTTACCAGGTCGAAGGCAATGTCCTTACTATGGCGCTGGCACCATTCAATTAGTTTGCTTTTAAAATTGGTTTCGGTTTGCTCGAGGGTATGGATGTCGATATGCGATTTGATAATGTGGTTCACTAAAAAGCTGCGGGTAAAATCATACCCTTTATCCAGGTACACCGCGCCGATCAATGCTTCGAAAGCATCGCCAAGCAGTGATCCCTGCCGCGATGAGTTGAGCATGCGGCTATCGTACTCGATCAGTTTATCGAACCCCAGCTTGCGGGCGAGCTGGTTTAAATTTACCCGGCTTACGATTTTTGAACGCAGCTCCGTTAAAAACCCTTCATCCTCGTATGGATATAATTTAAAAAGCACTTCGGCAACCACGCTGCCCAGCACGGCGTCGCCCAGGAACTCAAGGCGCTCATTGCTGTTCTTTACGCCTTTCTTTACGTTTTGGGCAACGGATTTATGGCGAAACGCGAGGCGGTATAACGACAAATTGCCCGGTACAAATCCGAGCAAATTCTTTAAAACCTTAACGTATTTCCTATTAGGTGATATATAAAGCTTATAAAAACGACTTATAGGCATTCAGAATAGTTAATCTTCGTACTTTTTAAATATCACAGAGGCATTGTGTCCGCCAAAACCAAAGCCATTGCTTTGCGCTACTCTTACGAGACGTTTTTGAGCTTTGTTAAAGGTAAAGTTTATTTTAGGATCAAAGGCGGGATCGTCGGTAAAATGGTTTATTGTGGGGGGCACAATATCATGATTCAACGCCAGGATGGCCGCGATAGCTTCAACCGCGCCGGCAGCGCCCAGCAGGTGGCCGGTCATTGATTTGGTTGAGCTGATGTTTATACGATAAATATCGTCGCCAAAAGCCTGCTGTATGGCTTTAACTTCCTGCGGGTCGCCGATCGGGGTGGATGTACCGTGAACATTAACATAATCGATGTCCGCCGGGGTCATTCCCGCGTCCTCCAGCGCCGCCTTCATTACCAAAGCAGCGCCAAGCCCTTCGGGATGCGGAGCTGTCATGTGATAAGCATCCGCGCTCATGCCGCCACCCATCATTTCCGCATAGATTTTTGCGCCGCGTGCTTTTGCGTGTTCCAGTTCTTCCAGGATTATTGTTCCCGCTCCTTCACCTGCTACAAAGCCGTCGCGGTCGAGATCGAAAGGGCGCGAAGCAGTTGCAGGATCGTCATTCCTGGTTGATAAGGCATGCATGGCATTAAATCCGCCGATACCGGCTTCGTTAATGATCGCTTCCGACCCGCCGCTGATAAACATATTGGCTTTACCCAGGCGGATATAGTTAAATGAATCGATAAGCGAATTATTGGATGAAGCGCACGCCGAAACGGTAGAAAAATTGGGGCCGCGCAGGCCATATTTGATAGATATATGTCCCGGAGCGATATCCGCGATCATTTTTGGGATAAAAAAGGGATTAAATTTGGGTGAACCGTCGCCTTTGGCAAAGTTTACAACCTCGTCTAAAAAGGTTTTTAAACCGCCTATGCCCGATCCCCAGATAACGCCGATACGGCTGGTATCCAGTTTTCCAAAGTCTAAGCCTGCATCTTTAACCGCTTCTTCTGTCGAAAATAAAGCATATTGAACAAAGGGGTCGAGTTTCCGCGCGTCCTTCCTTCCTAAAAAGGCGTCTGCATCGAAATTTTTTACTTCACAAGCGAATTTCGTTTTGAACTTTTCAGTATCAAAACTCTTTATTAAGGCAGCGCCACTCACCCCGTTAAGCAAGGATTCCCAATATTCAGGAACGCTGTTGCCAATCGGAGTAAGTGCTCCAAGCCCGGTTACTACAACTCTTTTAAACTCCATTTAATGCAATTGGGGAGCTTATTTAACGTTTTTTTCGAGGTAAGCAACAGCCTGGCCTACGGTACCAATCGTTTCGGCCTGGTCATCGGGGATAGCCACGTTAAATTCCTTTTCAAACTCCATGATTAGTTCCACGGTGTCTAACGAGTCAGCACCAAGATCATTGGTGAAGCTAGCTTCGGGTGTTACTTCACTTTCGTCAACACCTAATTTTTCAACGATAATAGCTTTTACTCTTGAAGCGATATCAGACATAGTCTTATAATTTAATGATTAATAAAAATTTGTGCAAAGAAAAATAAATTCCGGCAAATATCAAATCTAAAAACTTTTGTATAATGTGCAACAAAATTTTATTGATAGAGTTTCGATTTGTATTTTTGCCGGTGCAAAAGTAATGATTTTGAACAGGAAATTTTTAAAGTTTGAGATCGATCTTGATTTTGTTCTGATTGCGGTTACAACATCCCAAAAAGATTACCGCGTTTGTTACCTCATCAATAAGTTTTTAAACTTCAATTTTACAAAAATTCCCGACTTGGAGGTTGATATTGCGCAGGCAGCGGGCCCGGTTTTATTTTCGATATACCATTATAGCTGGGAGACCACCGAAACCGATTTTTATTTTATCGCCAATAAAGGCTCTGAAGGCTACCTGGTACCGGAGATAAGCAAGGCTGATTATTTTTTAATGATCAGGAATTATATCGATGATAAGGAACTGGACGCGCTGATTTCGGCATTAAATAAGATACCCGAAATAGTTGCCGCAGTAAAGATTGACCCGAAAAAAATAAAATCACGTGAAAATCTACTATTTTAGCGCAAATTTTCAGAAGTGTTACTGGTACACTAATTGTGGCCGGTACAAGCCTTCTTTAACCAAACCAGTATGAAATTAAATTATAACCGGACCAAAATTGTTGCTACTATGGGTCCCGCTTCGGCCAAAAAAGATGTGCTTTTAGCCATGATAAAGGCCGGGGTAAACATATGCCGCCTTAATTTTTCGCATGGAAGGGCGAACGACCACAAAGAAGTAATAGATACCATACGCGAAATAAACGAACAATATAAAACCAATGTAGGCATATTAGCCGACCTGCAGGGGCCAAAGATCCGCATCGGTTTGGTAAAAGACGGCGGCATTCACCTGGTGAACGGAACACGGATCAATATCACAACTCACGAATGTATCGGCGATGATAACCAGATTTATATCACCTACGAAACCTTTCCGCAGGATGTACAGCGCAATGAAATTATTTTGCTGGATGACGGTAAGATCCAGATGAAGGTTATTGAAACTAACCGTTTGGATACCGTGGTGTGCGAAATTATGCACGGCGGTATTTTAACCTCCCGCAAAGGGGTTAACCTGCCGAATACAAAAGTGTCGATCCCGAGCTTAACCGAAGAGGATTTGGAGAACCTTAAGCTCGCGCTGGAATGGGATGTAGATTGGATAGGCCTTTCGTTTGTACGCACCGGGCAGGATATTATCGACCTGAAGCGCATCATCAGCGCCAGCGGAAAAGCTGCTAAAGTGATCGCTAAAGTTGAAAAGCCTGAAGCGATTGACAATATTGATGAAATTATAGCTGCAACCGACGGCGTTATGGTTGCCCGCGGCGACCTGGGCGTTGAAATGCCATTGGAAGAAGTGCCTTTATTGCAAAAAATGATCGCACGCAAGTGCCGCGAAGCTTCAAAGCCGGTAATTGTGGCTACACAGATGCTGGAGTCGATGATCACTACCCCGCGCCCTACACGTGCCGAGGTAAATGACGTAGCCAATTCGGTGCTGGATGGCGCCGACGCGGTGATGCTTAGCGGCGAAACATCTGTTGGCGAGTTCCCGGTGATCGTGATTGAAACGATGTCGAAGATCATCCGGAACGTTGAGGACCTGGGCTATCCTTTTAATACGAATAAAGAAGCCAACACTGATATAAACTCGTCCAATTACCTCAGCGATGCCGTATGCGGCTCGGCGGTATATCTTGCTGAACATACCAACGCGGTGGGTATTGTATCCATGACGCTTTCGGGCTATACGGCCTTTGAAATATCAAGCTACCGGCCTAAGGCAAGCACCTATATTTTTACATCAAACAAACACCTTTTAAATGCATTGAGCCTGGTTTGGGGTGTAAGAACGTTTTATTACGATCAACTGGAAAGCACCGACAAAACTATAGCCGACGTAAATAATATACTGAAAGCTGAAAGCCTGGTACTTGAAGGCGACGTAGTGATCAACACCGCGGCGGTGCCTATATTTAAGCAGGGAAAAACAAATATGCTGAAAGTGACGGTTATTGAGTAGTTCCTGGCGGAAATTGGCAGTTTTCAGTGTGCAGTTGCGGCAAGGAAAATTCTGCCAACCGCACTGAAAACTGCAAACTTTTTTAATACACTCCCGCCTTGCAAACCTTTAAAAATAACCTGTCGGAGTTGGCAAAATAATAATCCCAATAAATTCTTAATATTCTCATACTTATAATTTTTGGTCCCGGTAAGCCGGGATATTCTTTTCGACTAAAATAACGCAGCTATAGTTTAATTGGTTTTTCTTTTTAAAAAAGATAATGTCGCGAAAAAACCTCGTCTGCGTTTCTATTTTTAACGTTTACTTAAAAAACTTTATTATTCCCTGAACATTTTTCGGGTGAATAATGTTAATGCTTTTGAGGTTATATCACCATAAAAAGCATAAACGAAAATTTTGTCAAAAACATTACCAATACCGTCAAATAATAAAATTGATTCCATGCAGGCCATGCGTGGTTTTGCCGCCACTGCTGTAATGATCTTTCATGGCACACAAATTATTCAAAGGGAAACAGGCTATACCTATTTGCATAATATTTTTATGGCAGGTTTCCTGGGCGTGGATATCTTCTTTGTATTGAGCGGGTTTATTATTTTTTATACGTCCAAGCCCGAATCTTTTGACGTAGCCAGCTTTTTGAAAAGACGCTTTGTGCGCGTTTACCCTATTTACTGGCTGGTAACCATCGCTTTAATTGTAATGTACCTGACGGCCCCTTCACCTGGCCAGGAATATAAAAGCAATTTTACGGTAATACTAAATTCGTTTACCTTATTTCCGCAGGAGCGGTACGTGCTTGGCGTAGCCTGGACGCTGACGTATGAAATTATATTTTACCTGGTGTTTGCCTTAACCTGCTCAATAAATATCAAATGCTTTTATTACACATTTTCGGCTTGGGCCGTTGTGATTTTAGCAACGTATTTTCTTAACATTCAATCGCCGGTTTTTGCGCTTAACGCTTTAATTAATCCGATCATTTTAAATTTTAGCTTTGGCTGTATCCTGGCCCATTTATTCAAAAACCATGGGGCTTTCAGCTATTGGAAATGGACGGCAGCAGCGGGAACGCTTCTTCTTGCAGGCACATGGCTGCTCTATTATATCATTGTAAGTAATGATAAAACGGCTTTCACATCGCTTATAAGCCGGGTTTACTTGTTTGGAATACCATCCGCCATTATGATATTTGGATGGTTATATTTCAAAGGGCGGGTTCCAAATTTGCTTGTTACCATAGGCGACGCGTCTTACTCATTATATCTCGTTCATGGAACCGTATTATCAATGCTGTTTAAATTAATTGCAAAAGCCCATAGTACGGGCTGGATAAGCAACTTTTTTGGTTCGACACTGCTGTTTGCCGTGACTATCGCAATAAGCATTGCAGTTTATAAATTTATAGAGAAGCCCTTGCTGAAGCAGTTGAATAATTTAATTAAAGGGCGGAAAACAAAAAGTCAAATCGCGGCTGACCCGGTATTTCCGTCGGTACCGGAGGAAAGCGCCATTCTTCTTAAGCCCAATACATGATTCTACGGGGCAAACCGTTTCCCGAAATGACACTTTTCATATCCACTATGACCAAACTGTGTTCAAAAAATTAAATTTTATAATTTTCCACAAAGTTAAACAATTGTAAATTAATCGTTTACATAACTCTATTCGCCCCGAAGGGCACTTCCCCACACAGTGTTAAAAACTTTGAATTGAATGCTACCCGCGGTAGCGATAGATTTGAGTAAAAACCCTTTTTGTTTTTAAGTTTGGAGTTTTAGTATTGAAGCCTAAGTCAACTTAGGGTTCTTTTTGGCTCAGGACTCGAGGCCTAAGGATATTATAATTGGTTCTAAAATACAACAATATGGGCAAGAGCATTACAAAAAAAACAGGCGCTATCAACGGCAAAGGATTGAAAGTTGAGCGGTTCTTCACTAAAGAAGGAACCGATGTATTTGACCTTTTCAAATATGAAAAACGGGCGTCGGTTATACGCAATCCCGCGGGCGATGCCGTATTTGAAATGAATGATGTGGAAGTGCCCGCGACGTGGTCGCAGGTGGCGACTGACATCCTTGCCCAAAAATATTTCCGTAAAGCTGGCGTGCCTTTGGCCGACGGCTCAACCGGATCCGAAAAAAGCATTAAACAAGTTGCCCACCGCATGGCCAACTGCTGGAAGGATTGGGGCACCCGTTATGATTATTTCGCCTCCAAAAAAGACGCGGATATATTTTATGATGAAATTGTTTACACCATTACCGGCCAGCTGGCTGCGCCCAACTCTCCGCAATGGTTCAATACCGGGCTGCATACGTCATACGGCATCACGGGGAAGCCGCAGGGGCACTATTTTATTGACCCCGTTACCGAAGTGCTAAGCAAATCTACCTCGGCGTACGAGCGCCCGCAGCCGCACGCCTGTTTTATCCTTTCGGTAGATGACGACCTGGTAAACGAAGGCGGCATTATGGACCTGCTGGTGCGCGAAGCAAGGATATTTAAATATGGATCGGGCGTTGGCACCAACTTTTCGAAGATAAGGGGCGAAAGTGAAAAGCTTTCGGGCGGAGGTTATTCATCGGGCCTGATGTCGTTCCTGAAGATCGGAGACCGTGCCGCGGGTGCTATTAAATCGGGCGGCACAACCCGCCGGGCTGCCAAAATGGTTTGTCTTGACCTGGACCACCCCGAAATTGAAGGGTTTGTAAACTGGAAAGTTGAAGAAGAGAAAAAAGTTGCTGCTTTAATTGCCGCAGGTTACTCATCCGACTATGAAGGTGAAGCTTATCGCACCGTATCTGGTCAAAATTCAAATAATTCGGTACGCATACCCAACAGTTTTTTTAAAGCTTTAAAAAGTGAAAAGCCGTGGGAACTGACCAGCCGCATGACGGGCAAAGCTGTTAGATCCATATCATCCAAAAAACTTTGGGACGATATCGCTTTTGCGGCCTGGGCATGTGCTGATCCGGGCGTGCAGTTTGACACCACCATTAACGAGTGGCATACCTGCCCCGAAGGCGGCCGCATCAACGCGTCGAACCCCTGCTCGGAGTATATGTTTTTGGATAACACGGCCTGTAACCTGGCATCTATCAACCTGGCGCATTTCTTTGATCCCAAAACACGTGTATTTGATGTAAAAGGGTTTGAGCATGCCTGCCGTATTTGGACCATCGTTTTAGAAATTTCGGTATTAATGGCGCAGTTCCCATCGAAAGAGGTGGCGCAATTATCATACGACTACCGCACATTAGGTTTGGGATATGCCAACCTGGGCTCGGCCTTAATGGTGAACGGCATTCCGTACGACAGCGACAGGGCCCGCGCAATAGGCGGGGCGATTACCGCAATCATGACCGGAACAGCTTATGCCACATCAGCTGAAATGGCCCGCGAGCTGGGCACCTTTAGCCGCTACAAAGAAAACAAACAGCACATGCTGCGTGTAATGCGCAACCACCGCTATGCAGCCTATAATTCAACAGAAAACTACGAGGGCCTTGAAATAACCCCTCCGGGAATCGACCCGAAACATTGCCCCGATTATTTACTGTCTGCCGCCTGCAACGCGTGGGACAAGGCGGTTGAAATGGGCGAGCAACACGGCTACCGCAACGCGCAAACCACCGTTATCGCGCCAACCGGCACCATTGGCCTGGTGATGGATTGCGACACTACCGGCATCGAGCCTGATTTTGCGCTGGTAAAATTCAAAAAACTATCAGGCGGCGGATATTTTAAGATCATTAACCAGGCGGTTCCGGAAGCATTAAGCAATTTAGGGTATAATGAAAGCGAAGTTACCGCGATAGTAAATTATGCTAAGGGCGCGGCAACCCTGAAAGGCGCGCCGCACATCAATACAGATACCTTAAAAGCAAAAGGGTTTACCGACGCCGAGCTGGAAAAACTTGACACCGGTTTGGCTGCCGCTTTCGAGATCAGCTTTGCCTTTAACATATGGTCACTGGGCGAAGATTGTTTGAAGCGCCTTGGCTTTAAGCCCGAGCAATATAACGCCGCCGATTTTAATGTGCTGCGCGGGCTGGGCTTTAACCGCAGGGAAATTGCCGAAGCCAACGAGTACATCTGCGGCACCATGACCCTTGAGGGCGCGCCTTATCTTAAAAAAGAACATTATCCCATATTCGACTGTGCCAATAAATGCGGCGAAAAAGGCGAGCGGTTTATCCACGCGCACGGCCACATCAAAATGATGGCAGCAGCACAGCCGTTCCTGTCGGGCGCCATATCCAAAACCATTAACCTGCCGAACGAAGCTAAGGTTGAAGAGATAAAAGATTGCTACCAGCTGTCGTGGGCGCTCGGCCTTAAGGCCAACGCGCTTTACCGCGACGGTTGCAAATTGTCGCAGCCGCTGTCGACCAAATCGGATGTGAAGGAAGAAATAGAAACAGCGGAAGAAAAACTGGATAGCGTTGAGGAAGTTTTAGGCGAAGCGGCGAATGTGAAACTGAGCGACCTGACATCCGAACAGGTGATCGAGGCGGCCATAGCCATTATGGAGAAATCAAAGGACACCAACTTTATGCGCCAGCTTTCGCGGGTGGTGCAAAAGAAGAGCTTGCCCTTTAAACGCCGCGGCTATACCCAAAAGGCTATGATCGACGGGCAAACCGTATTTGTGCGCACCGGCGAATATGAGGATGGCACGTTGGGTGAGATCTTCGTGGATATGCATAAAGAAGGCGCAACCTTCCGTTCGCTGATGAACTGTTTTGCAATAGCGGTTTCGGTGGGCCTTCAATACGGCGTGCCGCTGGAGGAATATGTAGAGAAGTTTACCTTCACCCGCTTTGAGCCTGCCGGGATGGTGGTTGGTCATGCCAATATTTAAAGCGCGAC